>NZ_JADCKW010000028.1:140327-140707 GCF_014982155.1 Enterobacter cloacae complex sp. P16RS2
CGAAGCCGCCACCCGACTTTAACCCAACCGATAGTGCATCAAATAATACTCTCCGTCCGGAGAATCACCCGTCGCCTCAATGTGCCAGCCGTGTCGCTGGTAAAAAGCAATAGCCCGCGCATTCTTCACCAGGCACTTAAGCGAACCCGTACTGGTAAACGTTTCCTGTACGTGTTCAAGTAAATCATGCCCGACGCCCATGCTCTGATACTGCGGATCGACAAACAGGTTGTGCAGGAAATTATCGTTCGTCCAGACGGAGGCAAAACCCAGGCGATGACCGTTCTGTGCAGCAACCCAAATCACTTCGTCACGGGTTGCCGCGTCAAAGTCTTCCAGCTGCCAGTCTGCACTGTCCAGCCATGGCCAGGCTCCACGCC
>NZ_JADCKW010000028.1:140750-141398 GCF_014982155.1 Enterobacter cloacae complex sp. P16RS2
GCTCCACGCCGGGCGTGGAGGTAGAGCGTGCGCAGGAAAGGGCGGTCGCTTTCCTGCCAGGGGCGAATCACAATTGCGTTAGCGGTGATAGAAAATATCTCCATTGTAGGCTTTGTAGATCTTGCCATCAGCATCGCCGATCAGCACGTAGTTCTCACCCATATAGGTCCAGTGGGTTCCGGCATCCGGAGCCGGCAGGTTACGCAGCTGATACTGTTTGATGGTGTACTCCGGAGTTTGATACTGCGCCGGCGCCGTGTCGCCAATCTTGAATTTCGTAAAGTCAGCGATGAACTCTTGTTCTTCATAGGCCTTGATGCCGGATGGCGCAGCGGCCGTTTGCGGGGCAGCGAATGCAGATCCCGCCAGAGACAGTAATACACCCAGAAGCAGCAATTTACGCTTAGCCATTTTTTCTCCAGTGATATCGTTATAGATACTTTTCGTCTGCAGGTCGTGCAAAGCGGAGCAGACAGTCCATTTTAAGTATCAACGCAGGGTATGTTTGAAAAAAAATGTAACAAAAGTGGACGGTTTTGTGTAGTCGAATGGGATGATGTTTATCACTGTGGTGAATATTGCCTGCTCAGTATATTTTTAAAATTTATTATTTCACTAATTAATTCTGAAAATAACTTTTGATGTCAA
>NZ_JADCKW010000029.1:0-161014 GCF_014982155.1 Enterobacter cloacae complex sp. P16RS2
ATCTAATATTTATAGTTTCGGGTACAGAGCGTAAGAAGCACTTAGCCGATAAAAGATTAAAAAACGATAATCATAAAATAATTACAATTAAAGTATTGCCCCTTAAGAATTTAAGGGGTAATATTTCCTTTTTCTTATTTTTTCCCTATTATCTCTGTTCTTACTGCTGTGCTACTCTTGCATAAGCATGCTAAACGGAGAACCAAAATGGCCGACTGGAATCCTTCTCTTTACCTGCAATACGGCGCGGAAAGAACGCGTCCTGCCGCAGAACTGCTCGCCAGAATTCCTCTGGATGAGGTCTCCACCATCGCTGATTTAGGTTGCGGGCCGGGAAACAGCACCGCGCTGTTGAAGCATCGCTGGCCTTCGGCGCACATTACCGGGGTCGACAACTCCCCTGCAATGCTCGAGGAAGCAAGAGCCGCATTGCCTGGCTGCCATTTTGTTGAGGCCGATATCCGCCAGTACAAGCCTGGCCAGCCGCTGAGCCTGATTTATGCCAACGCTTCGCTGCAATGGGTTCCTGACCACTACGATCTCCTTCCTCATCTCGTTTCTTTGCTCACGCTTAACGGCGTATTAGCGATCCAGATGCCTGACAACTGGCTTGAACCCACTCACGTAGCGATGCGTGAAGTGGCGCTGGAGCAAGACTACCCTGACCGCGGCCGTGAACCTCTCCCGGGTGTGCATGCCTATTACGACATCTTGTCGGAGGCGGGCTGTGACGTGGATATCTGGCGGACAACCTATTTCCATAAAATGAGCTCGCACCAGGCCATTATTGACTGGGTAAGCGCCACCGGCTTGCGTCCGTGGCTCCAGGAACTGAACGAGAGCGAGCAGAAACGTTTCCTGAAACGCTACCATGAACTGCTGGAAGAGCAGTATCCGCTCCAGGAAAATGGGCAGATACTGCTCGCTTTTCCGCGGCTATTTATCGTGGCGCAACGCCAACCCTGACGGGTTATGACCTGGCTTCTTTCAGCAGCTGCTGAATGATCTTTTCCTGCTGCGCATAATCTCCTTCGCCAAAGGCGGTATAGCGTAGCTGGCCTTTGGCATCGAAATAGTAATGCGCTGGCCAGTACTGGTTCCCGAAAGCGTTCCAGATTTGATAATTGTTATCCGTCACAACCCGATACGGCAGCTGCCATTTCTCCACCGCATTTTTTACCGACGAAAGCGGTTTTTCCCAGGGGTACTCCGGGGTGTGAACCCCGATGACCACCAGACCCTGAGACTGGTACTTTGTGGCCCAGTCTCGCACGTGGGGAAGCGTATGCTGGCAGTTAATACAATCCCACGTCCAGAAATCAATTAACACCACCTTCCCTCGCAGGGATTCAGACGTGACAGGGTCACCGTTAATCCACACTGTCCCCCCGCTTAACGAAGGCAGCTGGCTGCTGGGCTCTGTCATCACGACCGGCCGGAGCTTCACCGGCGCGGCAGTGGGTTTCGCCAGCGTCAAAAGTGTTGTCTCCAGACGGTCCGCAACGCCGTTTGCTCCTTTCAGAAACGAAGTCATTCCTGTCGCGTTAAATACGACTGCCGCCAGCATCACCACGCCAGCCCCCTGTCGCAGCCTTTCCATCAGCGCCGATTTTGCTCTTAACGGCGCCATCAGCGTGCGGCCTCCTGAAACGAGCAGGCTCAGCATCAGTGCGCATCCGCTGCCGTAGGCCGCCAGCAGCGCGCCCGTCGTAATGGCCGAGTGGCCCGCGATATTAATGCTGAAAATGGCGCCCAGTATGGGACCGGCGCAGGGAGACCAGAGCAGCCCCACCGCGAGCCCGGCCAGAAAAGCCGATGCCAGACCGCGCGTTTGCCCGCTTCGGGTGTTCAGGACATTTCCCGCGCTGACGGCCGGACCCGCAATACGCTGGGCGAATGACGGAAAAATTAAGGCCAGCGCGGCCGTGGCCAGAATAACGAGGGCGATCCAGCGCCCGACGATGGTTGCCTCTGCTATCCACTCGCTGGCGACGGTGACGGCCATCGCCACCAGGGTGAACATCACGATCATCCCCGCGAGCAGAGCCAGAATATGTCGTCGCTGTCCCTGAAAACCGGCGAACAGGAGCGGAATAACCGGGAGAGTACATGGACTGAGCAGGCTTATCATCCCGCCCAGAAAAGCGATTACCAGAAACATAGAAACCTCACAATACAAGTCCTGCGACGCTGCAGTGAGGCTATTTCATCGTGCGGATGTGTTCAGGATATGTGTAAAAACGCAGGTTTTGTCTGGCTCTGTATCACCCAGGCCGGGAGATACAAAGCCGTACAATTAACGGCGCGGTAGCGTAATGGAGACATCCAGTCCGCCTCCGGCCCGGTTCGTCAGGTTGAGCTTTCCTTCAAGCTGAGCGGTGAGCTGCGCGGCAATCGCCAGTCCGAGTCCTGTTCCGCCGGTATCGCGGTTGCGCGATGTTTCCACCCGGTAGAACGGCTGTAAAACCGCCTCAAGCTCGGCTTCAGGGATCCCCGGCCCGTCGTCCGTGATGTGGATAACCACCTCCCGGTCAGACGAATCATCGATGGCTATTACAGCGCGTTCGCCGAATTTGAGCGCGTTATCCAGCAGGTTAGTCATCACCCGGCGGAGCGCCTGCGGACGAGTAACGATCGGTAAGCGAGTATCGCTTGCCTGAAACTGCACGTTTTTACCGATGTCCTGATAATCGCAGGCGATGCTGTTGACCCAGGCGTTTAGCTCCAGCTTCAGCGAGCTCTCTTCCAGCGATTCTGATGACCGGGCATACGCAATCCCCTCCCGCACCAGACGCGTCATGTTATCAAGGTCGTTCAGAAGCTTGTCGCGAAGTTCTGGTTCCCCTGCTATTTCGACACGGAGCTTCATGCGGGTAATCGGGGTCTGGAGATCGTGAGAAATGGACGCCAGGATCTGCGCGCGCTCCCGGAGATAAGACTGAATGCGCGCCTGCATTGCGTTGAAGGCATGCGCTGCACGCTGCACCTCAAGCGGACCTTTCTCCGTCATTGGCGTGCTGGCCGCCGGATCCAGCGAATCCACCGCGCGGGTAAATTCTGAAAAAGGCCGCACCACCTGCCGCACGGCAATCCAGGCGCACGCAGCCAGCAGCAGCAGCTGCAGGATCAGCACTACGGGCAACCAGCTGGCGACCGGCGGCATGCGCGGGATCAGGTCAACGGTCAGCGGCGCGCCGTCGTGCAGCGTCAGATGCGCCTGGATGTGTGAAACGGCACCAGGGACGGCGGTGAAGCTGAGCGGGTACTGTGTCGCGAGCGTCGCTTTTAAGGTTCGGATGGCGTCCTGCGAACGCCTATCCGTCGGCGCGTTGCCGGGCTCTCCCGGCCCCAGAATATAGCGGTAGTTACCCCGTTCGAGGCGCGGAAGCCAGGCCGCGCGTTCGCTGGCCGGTAAGCGGTCTAAAATGGCGACGCTGGTTGCGACGTCGTTTTCCAGATTACCGAGCATCACCGTTCTGGCGCTGTGCATTCGTTCAATCATGACCAGCGTCAGGCTCAGGGCGTTGGCCAGCAGCAGGCCGGACAGCACGACGAGCAGCAAGCGGGCCAGCAGCGAGCGTGGCCAGAACCTCATTCGTTAGCCTCTTTGATGGTGACCGGCATCGTAAAAACGTAGCCTTCGCTGCGCACGGTCTTGATATAGGCGGGCGTGCGGGCATCTTCGTTCAGGCGCTGACGGACCCGGCTAACCAGCAGGTCGATAGAACGTTCAAACAGCTCGGCGTCTCGCCCCTGCGTCAGGTTGAGCAGCTGATCGCGGGACAGCACCCGCTGAGGATGGTCAAGGAAAACGCGCAGCAGGCGATACTCCGCCCCGCTGAGTGCGACGATCACCCCTTCCGGATCGATTAAGTGGCGGGCAACGGTATCGAGCTGCCATTCGCCGAACATCACCAGCCGCCCGGCTTCTGTCACCTGCAGATTGGGCGGCATCGTGCGAAAACGTCGTAAAATCGCTTTGATACGCGCCAGCAGTTCACGGGCGACAAACGGCTTCACCACGTAGTCATCCGCGCCCATCTCCAGACCCAGGATCCTGTCCGTCTCCTCATTGCGGGCCGTCAGCATCAGGATGGGCAGATCTTTATATTTCCCGACGCGTAGCTCTCGACACAGCGTAAGGCCGTCGTCGCCGGGCATCATGACATCCAGCACCACCAGGTCGATATGCTGTTTATCCAGCACGACGCGCATCTCTTTACCGTTGGCCGCGCCCGTCGCGCGATAGCCAGACTTACCGAGATAATCGACAATCAGTTCACGAATATCCCTGTCGTCATCGACGACAAGGATATGATCAATATGCTCCACCGAAATCTCCAGACCGAAGGTTAACGTACTGAAAATAGCACATTTCAGAGCTTGTCCGCGTCAACGACGGCCTTGACGAAATCCTGCGGATCTTCCTGAGGCGGATTGTGCCCCACGTTTGCCCCGAAGGTGCGGTGCTCATATTTACCGGTAAATTTACCCGCGTAGGCCTGCGGTGCCGGATGCGGCGCACCGTTATTCCCGCCTTCAATGGTGATTGTTGGAACGGTGATATTCGGCAGCGTAGCGAGTTTTTGCTCGTAGCTGTCGTATTTGCGCTCGCCTTTTTCCAGCCCTAAACGCCAGCGATAGTTGCTGAGCGTCACGGCGACGTGATCCGGGTTATCGAGGGATTTGGCGCTGGCGTTAAAAACAGCATCGCTAAATTTCCAGTCAGGCGAGGCCTGAGACCAGATTAAGCGCGCGAAGTCATGCGTGTTTTTGGCATAGCCCTCAGCACCGCGCGCGGTGGCGAAATAGAACTGATACCACCACTGCTGCTCCGCTTTTGGCGGCAGCGGCTGTTTGCCAATCTGCTGGCTGCTGATGAGATACCCGCTCACCGACACCAGTGACTTAACGCGCTCTGGCCACAGCGCCGCAACGATATCCGCCGTACGAGCGCCCCAGTCATATCCTGCAAATACCGCCTGCTTAATATTCAGGGCATCCATCAGGTTCACAATATCTTTCGCCATGGCTGAAGGCTGGCCGTTGCGCGGCGTTTTGGCTGACAGGAAGCGCGTGGTGCCGTAGCCGCGCAGAGACGGCACTATTACCCGATAGCCTTTTGCCGCCAGCGCGGGTGCAACCTCGGCGTAGCTGTGAATATCGTAGGGCCAGCCGTGCAGTAAAATTACCGGCTGGCCGTTTTTCGGGCCGATGTCGACATAACCGACGTTCAAATCGCCGGCGTTAATTTGCTGCGGACGATCGAAGGCTGCCGCGAAATTTGTGCCGGTGACTTCAGCCTGACAGGACATCACGGTGCCAAGCGAAACGGTCAGTGCGAGGGTTGAGTACGCGAATTTGCTAAACATGTTGGTATCTCCGGTTGAGTACAATTCACGGGGATATAACAACACGGCAATGTATAGCGGATATGTGCGAAAGCGGGTTTATTGCAAGCCTGTGTATGTATCCGGGACGCAGATACAGTGTGATACAAACACAGGCGTTGTCGTCTTAAAGGGAGAGGCGATAGCGGACGTAGTCGTCAGCCTCAACATATTTGTCATAGAGTTTACGCGCCGGGTTGTTCTCCCGGGTGACCCAGTACAGTTTTGACCACCCTTCGCGCTTGCCTTCCACAATCAGAGCATCAATAAGCGCCTTACCGGCTCCCGCCCCGCGGTCGTCGGCATCAACAAACAGATCTTCCAGGTAGCAGACGGGGGCCGTTGACCAGGTTCCTTCATGCAGAATGCACATCGCGAAACCGATGACCTTTTGGTCCTTCTCGACCACCCGGCAAAACATCCGGGAATGCTCTGAGAGCGCCCTTTCCCATGTCGATGCGGTGACGGATTCCTCGAGGTAGCAATCATAAAAATGGGTATAGCCATCCCAAAGCGGTCGCCATTGGGAGTAATCGTCTTCGCATAGAGGTCTTACCGTGACAGCCATGTGTTCCTCACATTACAAATCGATCGCCATTTCGAAACAGCGTAAATCAGCCCCCGCCATACGCGAGTGATGATAGGTTTCGCTCAGCGTCACAAACCCCAGTTTCTGATAAAACGACTGGGCGTTAGGCGTTGCATCCAGCCTCAGGCGGGCTATCCCCCGGCTGCGGGCCTCATTTTTTAGCGCCTCGATAATCCGGGTCGCCATGCCTTTACCGGATGCAGCGGGCAAGGTGAATATCGCCTCCAGACAGTGGGTATCCAGATCCAGATAGCCGGTTGCCGCAATATCACCCTTTTCATCTTCCACCACGTAAAAAGGGTATTCAATGACCATCTGCCGATAGCGTTCTGGCATGAGATCCGGCGTCCAGCGCGCAATGACGTCGGCGCCGTAGCTGGTTTTACAGCCGTGACGAATCGCCTGATTGCGAATATTCCAGAGTATTTCGGCTTCCTGCGGGTTTGCCCGTCTTAATGCCATGATGACCTCTGCAATTCTTAGTAGTATGGGAAAAGAGCTCACTGGGATAGAGTGCCGTTAAGATGAAAATACCAGAACGCAAACAAAAGCATAACGCTTAAATATGGAGATCCGCGGATGACGATACCGACGCTCACGACAGAACGTGTACTGCTAAAACCGCTGGTTGCCGAAGATGCGCCTCAGATACAAAAGCTTTATCCGCGTTGGGAGATTGTCCGCTATATGGTCTCTTCCGTGCCATGGCCCTACCCGGATAACGGCGCGGAAAACTATGTCAACAACGTGGCGCTGCCGGATATGGCAAAAGGGATCGCCTGGTTCTGGAGCATCCGCCGTCGCGAGGTGCCGGATGAGTTGATGGGTATTATCTGTTTGTATGATGTCGAAGATAACAACCGTGGATTCTGGTTGGCCCCGGAGTTTCAGGGCCAGGGATACATGCGCGAGGCCAGCATTGTCGCGACGGATTTCTGGTTTAATACCCTAAACAAACCCGTATTGCGCGCGCCGAAAGCCGCCACCAACAGCCGCTCCCGGCGTATTTCAGACAGTAGCGGCATGCGGCTTATCAGAACGGAACAAAAAGCCTACGTCAGCGGCATGCTGGATTCTGAACTGTGGGAAATCACCCGCGACGAGTGGAATGCCCGTCAGGTCAGCTGATAATGCTTATCCGGCATCAGCCTTTCCGGAATGTTCTCTTCATCGTTCATCTGCAGCAGATCGCGTTCCATCATGTTGCAGATGGCGTCCAGGGGCAGATCGTTATCTTCTGTGCCGAACGGGTCTTCCAGCTCTTCCGCCAGGGTGTCCAGCGAGATAAAGGTGTAGGAGATCAGCGCCGAGACAAACGGCGTCATGTAGTGCAGATCCACAACCAGCGCGAACGGCAGCATGATGCAGAACAGATACACCGTGCGGTGCAAAATCAGCGTATAGGCAAACGGCACAGGCGTTGTCGCAATGCGCTCGCAGCCGGAAAGGACGATGGACATATCGTTCAGACGGTTGTTCAGGCTGTGGAACAGGATGTCTGAAAGCTGGCCGTTTCGCCGCCGCACGGCCAGCCACTCCCCCATGATCAGTAAAATACGGTTCGCCGGCGAGTTGGCGCTCATCACGTGGCGTAAATCATCCGGAGCAAGATAGCTAGAGAGCTTTTCGGCGTTCAGGTCCCGGCGCAGGGTCATACGCAGGCAGTTGGCAAAAGCTATCTGCAGGCGGACAAATTCCCCCAGATGCTTATCGTCAGGTAAGGTGTTTTTTACCTCGCGAAACAGCGAGCGTGCCGCTATCATCAGCTGCCCCCACAGCAGGCGAGCCTCAACGTAGCGTGAATAACAGGCGTTGTTTCTGAAACCCAGAAAGATAGCGATCGCCACGCCGAGAATGCTAAATGGCGCCACGGTAAATTTGATGCCCAGCGAGGTATACCACGGCAGCATCAGGATAACGGCGATAGAAAGCAGGAAGTTGAGCAGCAGTCGGGTGTAAATTTTGGGAAGTACCGAACCGTGCCAGACAAAAATCAGTTGTAGCCAGTGCTGTTTAGGACGAACAATCATAGTGAGTTTCAGGAAGGAAAAGAGCGTGGCTATTAAACGTGATCTCCCTCACCGTTGCAAGCATGTTAACGGAACATTGAATTTTATGACCTGCTTAGCGATAACCGCACGGTGTTGCATGTGGTTTTAAAAAAAGAGCAAATAGTATGTTGTAACTAAATTAAGATGTAATTAAACCCGGCCGAAGCCGGGTGGCGTCATTAGCACAGGGGTTTCACCGCTGCGCGCATTCCCTTCAGGAGAATGGCGTCAAGATCCAGGGTGACCTGGTCGACAAGTCCGGAGACCTGCGTGAGATCCTGTTCCCAGTGCTCGCTCACGCTCAGCACAGATTGCACCAGCTCACGTGTGCTCAACTGCTGGTCGCGATGCTGTGCCCACAGCTGTTGATAACGTTCCAGCCAGAATGCATCATCCTGAACCGGGTAGTTTTCCCCGTTACGCTCCCCGCGATAAAACGCTATCAATGCAGCCAGCGCAAACGTCAGACGCGCGGGCAGTTGTCCGCTTGCCTTCTGCCCTGCCAGCAGCTGCGGCAGGATGCGGGTGCGGTATTTGGTCATGCCGTTGAGCGCGATGGAGAGCAGCTGGTGTCTGATGTAAGGGTTGCGAAAACGCCCAGTTACCGCGCTGGCGAAAGATTCCAGCTCGTCACGCGGCAGATCGAGGACAGGAATAATCTCCTGATAAATCGCTTTTTCGACGAACGCGCAGAACTCTGCATCATTCATCGCCTCGCCCACCGTATCCAGCCCAGCCTGGAATGCCACCGGCACCAGCGCGGTGTGTGCGCCGTTCAGGATAGCGACTTTGCGCTCTTTGTAGGGCCGGATGTCGTCGACAATCAGCACGTTTAACGGATACTTATCCAGACGGAGTTCCTGAGCAAGGGATGCCGGCCCCTGGATAACGAACAGATAGAAATGTTCAGCCGTATCCAGGAACCCATCGTGATAACCCAGCTCAGCCTCCAGCGTGGCCGCTTCGTCGCGCGGGTATCCGGTCACGATACGGTCGACCAGCGTAGAGCAGAAGCTGTTGGCGTCATTTAGCCACTGAATAAAGGCCGCAGGCAGCGCCCACTCCCGGGCATAGCGCAGGACAAGTTCATGCAGCGCAGCGCCGTTGTAGTCAATCAGCTCGCACGGAATGATGATCCAGCCTTTATCCGCTGCACCGTTGAAGTGGTTAAAGCGCTCAAACAGCAGTCGAGTTAGCTTCGCCGGGTAGCTCACCGCAGGGGCATCGTCGAATCTGTCCCCCGCGTGGTAGCTGATACCCGCCTCGGTGGTGTTCGAGAAAACAAAACGCATGTCCGGATTGTGCGCCTGTTTCAGGAACGCATCATACTGGCCGTAGACGTCGATCTCCCGGTTAACCGAGCGGATAAGACGGCTCTCACTCACCGCTTCACCCTGCCCGTTCAGGCCGCGAATGATAGTGGTATAGAGACCATCCTGAGTGTTCAGCGACGGCGGGAAGTCGCTCTGAATAGGACGAACGATAACCACACCGGCGTTAAGATCGGTATGTTCATTTAGCAGGTCAATTTGCCAGTCGACAAACGCACGCAGGAAGTTGCCTTCACCAAACTGAATAATGCGTTCCGGGTATTGAGCACCGGGAAAATCACGACGGTTGAGCGTGTTCACAAGAGGGTTCCTTTTATGATTAGTCATACAGCCTGATAAGATTGGTACGATAACTTATCAAAACTTAACGACCAGAAACCCTGTTTTGATCAATCCACGGTGTAGTTGTACAAAATAATCATAAGAACTTATAGAACACGGAGGTGGCCGTCATGGCGCCGTCCGGCATCAGGGCATAGCGCGGGATCTCCCCCACCTTTTGCCAGCCGGCGCGCTGGTAGAACGTCTCGGCGCCGCTGCCGGTGGAGGTATCGAGCACCAGAACCGAAATATCTCTGGCCCGCGCCTCCGCTTCAAGCGCTTCCATCAAGGCCATCGCGGCACCTTTCCGGCGCGCTTTCTCGTGAACCAGCAGCTTCGCCACATCGGCGCGATGCGGCTGGTTTTCCGGCTGGTCGACGATCAGCTGCACCGTTCCGATGACGCCGTCCTGCGGGTCGATACTGGCCAGCACGAGGCGCTCGTTGCGCCCTACGCTTTCAGCGATGCCGCGCCAGAACGAACGAGCCTTATCCAGACTAAAGGGAAGCATAAAGCTGACGGATGCCCCGCCGCTCACACAGTTTTCGAGGATCGCGGCCAGCGCATCAAGATGGGTGAGAATGTCGTCTCGGGTGAGGTTTTTAATTTGCAGTGAGGTATTCATTGTTTTTCCTTACGTTGAATACCGTCACTCTGCATTTAACATCTTCTTAACGCAAACGAATCGGACATACGCTTTTGTTATGTTACCGGGCGCGCTGGCGCTGCTGTTTCATGGCATACATCTTTTCATCGGCATCTTTTAACCACTGCTGCAGGTCGTTGCCGTTATGATCGAATTCACTGAGCCCCCACGAGAAATGGAGAGACCAGGGATGTAGCTTGCGGGCGTTATAGTTTTCTACCTGCTCGGCAAGATACTGCATGGCAATCCAGGCGCCCTGCTCATCCGTATCCGCGAACAGCACGGCGAACTCGTCCCCGCCAAAACGCACCAGCAGATCCGCCTCACGGAAAGAGGCGCGCATCAGCTGCGCCATCGCTTTCAGCGCCTTATCCCCCTCTTCATGCCCGAAGCGATCGTTAATTTCCTTAAAGCGATCCAAATCCAGCCAGCCGAGCGTGAGCGGCTCAGCGCGACGTCGGGCAACGGAAAGCGTGAACCGCACGAGCTGATTAAAGCCCCGACGGTTGAATAACCCGGTTAATTCATCCGTGGTCGCCGCGCTGATGGCAGCAAATTCATCCTCTGCCAGCGCGCCAAGGTCCCCCAGCACGGCGAGGTCGGCGGCAGAAAACTCGCGGGGAGCGTAATCAATCAGGCACAGCGAGCCAACGCTTGCGCCGTCGCGCAGGCGCAGCGGGAAGCCCGCGTAAAACCGCACGCGAGGCTCACCGGCCACCAGCGGGTTATCCGCAAAGCGATCGTCCTGAAGCATATCCCCCACCACCAGCGGCGCTTCGGTGAGGATCGTATGCCCGCAAAATGAGATATTACGCGGAACGCTTCCGGGTGCCTGACCGTCGGACGACTTGACGATCAGCGAATGCTCATCGATAAGATTGACCATCGCCAGCGGCACCTGGAAAAAGCGTTTTGCCAGACGCGTTAAGCGGTCAAACGCCGGGGAACTGTCAATCTCAAGCAAACCAGACTCGCGCAGCGAGTTGAGACGTTCCGTTTCATTTTCAGGGGTTGCAGGTGCTTTCATAATGTCTCCTGACGTAAAGCGTTACTAAAAGCGTAGCTTAAACAGAGACATTGTCAGTGTTCTGACGTCCTGTTAAGCCGCTTACTATTCACGTCAATGCCTTATGACGATTAACGCAGCTATGTTTCACTCCCGGAGGGCGCGGCAATCTGCTCGTCCACCACCCGGGCGCTGGTACGGTTTCGACCCGCTTTTTTGGAACGATAGAGATGATCGTCCGCTTCGGCCATGAGCTTGTTGAAGACCTCGGTCAGCTGCCAGGACTCAGCCTTTCCGCTGCCGAGGCCAATGCTGACCGTCAGATAGAGCGTCTGGTGACGCCATGTAAAAGGATGACTGGCAACGGTGGATCGTATACGTTCAGCCAGTTCAAAACCATGCTGCGCGTCGCCTGAATTGACCACCACGGCGAACTCTTCCCCGCCCATGCGCGCCACCATGCCGTCTTCACCGACGACCTGCTGAACCTGTCGGGCAAACGACGCCAGCACGCGATCTCCGCACTCGTGGCCGTAGTTATCATTAATGCTCTTGAAATAATCAATATCCAGCAGCATGACGGTCAGAAAACGCGTATGCCGGTGCGTCTCTTCATGCTTTAACGCCTCATAAAGCCCGGAACGCGAGTAGACGTGCGTTAAAAAGTCATAATCCGCCCTCAGTGAAACCTGGCGGATCAGGGAATTAATCGCCGCCATGCTGACGGAAACCATCACCGGACAGATCGCCATCGTGGCGATCCCCAGCCGGGCTGAAAACATCATTGGCGTCGTAAACGGCGTCGCCACGGCAATATTAATAATCGAGTTGGCGACCAGAATGATTTCAGTGGCGCCCGTGACAAACGTCAGCAGACAGGTCGCAGGCAATGAGTAGCGAACCGCACACCAGATAAGCGCAGGCAGAGGAAACGAGAGGCTCCCCGCTCCGCCAATCACCACCGACGCGATCACCGAGACGATCAGCGCAATTACCGGCAGCAGCTGCTCCAGACGTAACCTGAATTCGCGCACGGGCATGCCTATCGTGAGCATACAGGGCACAACAAGCACGCCGGTTGAGAACTGCTCGCTAAACCAGTCGGCAAACAGCGGCCAGAAGGTATGACTGTCAATCCCGACCGACCCTACCGCGCCGAGCAAGGCGCAAAGCAGCGCGGCAATCAGACAGTAGTTAAACAGGCGTAATGCGTTAAGCGGATCGGGAGTTTTCTTCATCAGCCGCTTGTCGCGCTGAACCAGCACGGCGACGACGACGATAAAGATCATGTTTGACAGGTTGATCGTCACTGAGGCCAACCCCCAGTTGGTCGTTACCGCGTCGTACAACAGCATCGCGACATAACATACCGCATAGTAATGCAGGCGATTCAGATAAACATAGCGGGCGAAGATCCCTGCCATGACGCCGTTCAGCGGCCAGAACAGCGACAGGGCTTCAATGAGCCGTAATTCCGCGCCCACAAAATAGAATAAGGTTGTAAGGATGAAGATCGTCGCTGCATTTCGCAGCGGCGTGTCAACCTGGAACGGCCTGATAGCGGTAAGAGCAGAACGCATTAAATATCATTCCATATGAGAGCTTATGGCAATTATTGCGGTCGTCAGCATGATCGGGACTAACTTGGGATGCATCTATAACACAAATACCACGGGAGTATAACTCGTCAAATTTAGGCGTTCATCTGCAGCACCAGCCAGTGGTGGATGACGCTGACGATATAATTTTGTTGCTGCGCCGTGAGCGTTACGCCCTGTGGAATGTTATGCCACTTTGCCAGACAGCCCCGGCAACAGGTAGCGGTGGCATGCTGGGCGATAAATACCGGGTGACCGCGCATGGGCGTCTGTTTACCGTCGTTGGCGGGGTGCGCGGGCGCAAGGCGCTTTTCGACAAAATCCGCGGCGTGCCGATCAATGGTTTCGGGGCCTTTGTCCCAGCAGTACTGTCTTTCCTTATCGCCTAAGCGAAAGCGCGAGCGAAATGTCGATCGCGCCAGGCGGGAAAAGAGAGGATCCAGATCGGACATCAGTATACGGAACGTCCCAGGCGCTGGGTCAGTTTCTCCAGAACCGCCACGCCGGCAAGGGAATTTCCCGTTTCATCCAGTTCCGGGCTCCAGACGGCTATCGCCATTTCATGCGGCACAATCGCCACGACCCCGCCGCCGACGCCCGATTTAGCCGGAAGCCCAACGCGCCAGGCAAACTCACCGGCGTTTTGATACATCCCGCTGGTGGCCATCAGCGCGTTAACCTGCCGGGCCTGAAGCGGAGAAACCACCTCCTGATCGAGATGCGGCGCGTGCCCCTGGTGCGCAAGGAACAGGAACGTCTGGGCCAGCTCAACGCAGCTCATTTTCAGGGCGCAGTAATGGAAGTAGTTTTGCAGCACGGTCGCCACGTCGTTGTGGAAATTACCGAAGGATTTCATCAGCCACGCGATAGCCGCGTTACGGGCGGAGTGTTCAAACTCCGAGCGTGCCACCACCGCATCATAGGCAATATCGTCAACGCCAGAGAGCTGGCGAACAATCTCCAGCATTCGCTGACGCGGCGCGCTGAGGCGGCTTTGCAGCATATCGCAGACCACCAGCGCCCCGGCATTGATAAAGGGATTTCGCGGTTTACCCTGTTCAATCTCGAGCTGAAGCAGCGAGTTAAAAGGCTGGCCGGAAGGATCTTTACCGACACGCTGCCAGATCTCTTCTTCTTCATACTGGCGCATCGCCGCAACCAGACTCAGCACTTTCGAAATGGACTGAATGGAAAAACGCTCAGTCGCATCGCCTGCCTGGTATCGCTGTCCGTCAATGGTACAGATAGCAATCCCCAGCTTATTCCCGCTCACCGAGGCAAGGGCCGGAATATAGTCGGCAACCTTCCCCTTTCCAATTAACGGACGAACCTGCGCCAGAATCTCGTCCAACATCTCATTATGGATGACCGCAGCCACACTTTGCTCCTTGCCCTCAGGCTAAAACGGGCTGCGAGTATAACAGAGGCTTATGTATTGCGTCAGGCGCTAAGACGAAAACGCGAAACGGCCTGCAATAAAAGATCGGATTGCTTTTGCAGCCGCTCAGAGGCATCCGAGGCGTCTGAGACCAGCAGGTCCGTCTGACGGGAGACCTGATTCAGCGCCTGAAGCTGGCGCGTCATCTGGTGAATACTGTCTCCCTGGCTGAGTGTGGCGGTTGAGATCTCATTAAGCAAACTGCTTAAATTGCCCACCAGACCGGTGACCTGCTGCAGATTTTCTTCCATCAGGTTAACGGCGCGGGAACCGTCTTCAATACCCTGCAGCGAACGGTTGATCAGCTCCTGAATGGTCTGCGCCGAGTGGCTGCTTTTTCTGGCCAAAAGCCCGACTTCCCTGGCGACGACGGCAAAGCCGCGCCCCTGGTTTCCGGCATGGGCCGCCTCGATGGCCGCATTCAGCGCCAGGATGTTGGTCTGAAACGCCACGCTGTCGATCATCGCCACGATCCCGCGCATCTCAGAAGATCGGTCGACGATCGCCTGCATAGACGCATTCACGGTAGACATCATTCGGTCGCCGCCCACGGCCGCCTGACGCGCCTCATCGGCCCGCGAGCTGGCGAGCCTGGCATAGCCGGTATTCCCTTCCACATGGCTTTCCAGCGCCGCAATATGCGCCGTCACATCCTCAAGCTCTTTCGCCTGGCGCGCTGACTGCTGATACAGCTTCTGGTTACCCTGCGCAAGTGAGTCAATGTTCTCCACCATCGTTGCGGTGGCATGGCTGACCTGCGTCACCAGCTGCTGCAGACCGTGCTGCATAGTCGTAATACTGTCGCTAAGCTGACCTATCTCCCGGTTGAAGCGCATGACGTTCGGCGGCGTGCCGGAGAGATCCCCTGCCGCCAGCCGGTTAATATGCGCAATCAACCGACGCAGCGGCGTAATCACCCATCTGGACATGCCGAACCAGACGACAACCGCGATGGCAAGCAACAGCACCGGCGCAAACAGGAACAACGTTTGCAGGGCGGAGAGCTGCGCCATTAAGCTCTGACGCCCCTGCATGGCCTGCTTCTCGCTTGCCTGCTGATAGCGCGCATAGTTATCGTTAAAATCAGACTGAAACGCCTGAGCCGGAACGGCAAAAAACGCGTCGATCGTGTTGGTCTTGAGAAGCCCTTCAGCCTGCTCGTTGATCGCGCCGTAAAAAAGCTGATAGCTGTTCACCAGGGAGTCGTCTTTCGGCGGATTCAGCGCCAGCCAGGCCTTCCACGCCTGCTGAGAAACCGCCAGCGCCTTTTGCGCATCATCCATCAGGCTGTGCCAGCTCCCTTCGGAGCCGGTCTCTTTATCCTGCATAAACCAGACGCCGGAGCGGTTAAGGAGATCGCTTGCGGCCAGCAGAGAGACGCGAGCCAAATCCAGCTTGCTCTGCTGCTGCCAGGCGAGAAGGTTTTGCTGCTCGTTGCGCTGGGCGTCGTTCAGGGAGGCGTTAAGCAGGAATGAGGAGGAGAGCTGCAGCGCGGAGAAAAGGCCGATAATGCAAAAGATACCCGTCAGCAGGCCAAAGTGACGAGGGGTAAGACGCTGCGCAATACGGCGAAAAATTTGCGTTAGGTTCATAATTAGCTTCATTTACAATGCGTTAGACGCGAGCGAGTCTACGAAATGAAAATGACAGAACCATTGCAGAATAGTGACAACGGCCCTCGCGATGAGGGCCGAAATTAAGGATTACACGCGATCCTTCCACACCGTCTGCGCATTACAGAACTCGTGCAAGCCAAAGTGGGAAAGCTCGCGGCCAAAGCCGCTTTTCTTCACGCCGCCAAAGGCTACGCGCGCATCGCTGGCGCTAAAGCCGTTGATAAACACCCCACCGCACTCCAGCTCGCGGGAGAAGGTCTCTGCCAGCGCATCACTGGCGGTAAAGACCGTGGCTGACAGACCAAAATCGCTGTCGTTGGCCAGCATCAGGGCGTGCTCCGCGTCTGTTGCTACCGTAACGGCCGCGACCGGACCAAACAGTTCCTGGCGAAACGCCGTCATCGACGCTGTGACGTTGGTCAGCACGGTTGGCGCGTAGTAATTGCCCTCTCCGCTGATTTTCTCTCCGCCCAGCAGCAGCGTTGCCCCTTCGGCCAGGGTGGCCTGCACCTGCTGATGCAGCTCATCGCGCAGGTCAAAACGCGCCATCGGGCCCAGGTAATTCTCTTCTTCTTCCGGCGCGCCCATCTTTAACGCGGCGACGGCGTCGACGAAGCGGCGGGTAAAGGTCTCTGCGATACCCTCCTCGACGATAAAACGTTTCGCCGCCGCGCACACCTGTCCGGTATTCTGATAGCGACCCGCCACCGCCGCCTTCACGGCAAGATCCAGGTCGGCATCGTTGAGCACGATAAACGGGTCGGAGCCACCCAGCTCAAGAACGCATTTTTTCAGCGCGGCTCCTGCCTGCGCGCCAATGGCCGCACCGGCACGCACGCTGCCGGTGACGGTCACCGCCGCAATACGGCGATCGTTAATCGCCTGGCTTACGCCGTCATTGGTGGCGTTCATCCAGCCGAATACGCCTTCAGGGAAACCGGCATCCGCAAAGATCTGCCCAATAAGATCCGCAGAGCCGAGCACGTTTGGGGCATGCTTAAGCAGATAGCTGTTACCTGCCAGCAGGATCGGCACCGCGCCGCGCAGCACCTGCCAGAGCGGGAAGTTCCAGGGCATTACCGCGAGAATCGGCCCCAGCGGACGGTATTCAATGACCGCGTTGTGGTTTTCCACCAGCGTGGGTTCCGCACGCAGCATCGCCGGGCCATGCTCGGCATACCAGTCGCACAGACCGGCGGATTTTGCCACTTCCGCCCGCGCCTGCAGGATGGGTTTCCCCATTTCACGGGAGATGGTCTGCGCCATCTCTTCTGCGCGGTTTCGCAGCGCTGCGCCGAGATCCCGCAGCTTCTGCGCCCGATGGGATACGCTTTCGCGTCGCCACTGGCGATACCCCGCGTCAGACTGAGAAATCGCGCGTTCAACCTCTTCCGGCGTAGCCCAGGCGAAGGCACCGAGGGTTTCCCCCGTTGCCGGGTTAACGGACAGGGCATGTGTAGCAGATGAATATTTCATGATGTTCTCCACGCATTTCGGTTGATTGATTGTGGCTCACTCTGCTATTTCTTAAAAATGAATAATACTAACCACCTTATTCACGAAACGAGAATGCTATGGACTTAACCCAGCTTGAAATGTTTAACGCCGTCGCGCTGACGGGCAGCATCACCCAGGCGGCGCAGAAGGTGCATCGCGTGCCGTCCAACCTGACGACCCGCATCCGCCAGCTGGAAGCCGATCTTGGCGTTGAGCTGTTTATTCGTGAGAACCAGCGTTTGCGTTTATCCCCTGCCGGGCATAACTTCCTGCGCTACAGCAGGCAGATCCTCGCCCTGGTGGATGAAGCGCGCATGGTCGTCGCGGGTGATGAGCCGCAGGGGTTATTTGCCCTCGGCGCGCTGGAAAGCACCGCCGCGGTGCGCATTCCCGAAACGCTGGCGCAGTTTAACCAGCGCTATCCGCGCATCCAGTTTGCCCTTTCTACCGGGCCATCCGGGACGATGATTGATGGCGTACTGGAGGGAACCCTCAGCGCCGCCTTTGTCGACGGGCCGCTGTCGCACCCGGAGCTGGAGGGCATGCCGGTCTACCGGGAAGAGATGATGCTGGTCACGCCTGCCGGGCACGCGGAGGTCGCCCGCGCTACGCAGGTCAGCGGCAGCGACGTTTATGCCTTTCGCGCGAACTGCTCGTACCGTCGACATCTGGAAAGCTGGTTTCATGCGGACAGAACCACGCCCGGCCGCATTCATGAGATGGAGTCCTATCACGGCATGCTCGCCTGCGTCATTGCGGGCGCGGGCATCGCGCTGATGCCGCGCTCGATGCTGGAGAGTATGCCGGGACATCATCAGGTTGAAGCCTGGCCGCTGGCGGAAAACTGGCGCTGGCTTACAACCTGGCTGGTGTGGCGGCGCGGAGCGATGACCCGCCAGCTGGAAGCCTTTATAGCGCTGCTAAACGAACGTCTTCAACCAGCGCCTTCTCCATAAACAGGCTGAGCGGATCGTCAGCGTACGGAGCAAATGCCGGACGCAAATCGTACCCGCACTGCTCGTACAGACGAACCGCAGCGCGCTGTTTGATGCCCGTCTCCAGCCTTACCGTGTGGCAATGGCGGCTCAGGGCCTCATCTTCCAGGGCGGCCAGCAGCGTCTCGCCGAGATGTTGCCCGCGATGGGCCGGGTCGATATAGACCCGCTTCATCTCCCCCGTTCCGTCGCCGTTGAGCACGATGGCTCCGCAGCCTACGGCATGAAGCTGCTGGTCACGAATAACCATCAGGATCAGCGAGGTTTCCGGCAGCGCAGACAGGTCGAGCAGATGATTGCTTTCGGCGGGATAGAGTTCGCTCTGATAACGGTCAAGCGCCGCGATCAGCGTGAGAATGTCCGGATGACGTGCAGATTCAGAGGTAATGGAATACATGGCAGGCTCCTTGCTGTTTTTATATCAACATAGCTCAGGCCTGCCGGGGTGGTTCATAGTATTAACTTATAGCGCGTCTCTCAGCTAGCGCAGGAAGATTCGCCCTTTCAGATACAGCGTAGCCTGGCCGCCAATCAGCACGCGGTCGCCCTTCAGCTCGCAGCGCAGATCCCCGCCACGGTATGACACCTGGCGGGCATTGAGTGACGTTTTGCCCAGTATTTCACTCCAGTAAGGGATCAGCATGCTGTGGGCGGATCCGGTGACCGGATCCTCCGGCACCCCTTCGCCAGGGCAGAAGAAGCGGCTGACGAAGTCATATTCTTCTCCCGGCGCCGTCACGCAGACCATTTTATCCAGCGGAAGCATGGCTCCGATATCCGGCGTTAACGCTTCCACCTGCTGCTGGCTCTCCAGCACCACCATGTAATCGCGTCCGACGCGCACCTCTTTTGCCTCCGTGATGCCCAGCGCGCTAAACAGCACTTCAGGTGGGTTCTCGACGATTTCCGTCGACCACGCGGGGAAGTTCAGCGTCAGCCAGTCGCCGCTGCGTTTGACGGTCAGCTCGCCGACAAAGCGGGTGGTGAAGGTGATTTCGGTATGCGGATAATCAAGGTATTCGAAAATGACGTGCGATGCGGCAAGCGTAGCGTGACCGCAGAGGTTAATTTCATCCAGCGTGGTGAACCAGCGCAGCTCAAACCCGCCGTCGGTGCGCACGAAAAAGGCGGTCTCAGACTGGTTATGCTGCTGCGCCATTTTGAGCAGCGTTTCGTCCGGCAGCCACTCTTCCAGAGGACATACCGCTGCGGCGTTGCCGCCAAAGGTTTTATCGCTGAAGGCATCCACCAGATAAAAATCAATTTCCTGCATTGTCTCTTCCTCTCTTGTTATGGGGTTTTAGCGCAGAAAAACTGTGCCTTTCAGATAAAGCGCGGCCTGCCCGCTCATCAGCACGCGCGAACCTTTCAGCTCGCAGCGTACGTCGCCGCCGCGCGCTGAAACCTGACGGGCAAACATCGTGGTTTTGCCCAGCTTTTCGCTCCAGTAAGGGATCAGCATGGTGTGCGCGGAGCCGGTGACCGGATCTTCCGGGACGGAAACGCCCGGTGAGAAAAATCGGCTGACAAAATCATATTCCCCCTCCCCGCGCGCCGTAACGCTGACCTTATGCTCGCCTGGCGTCATCGCCGAGAAGCGTGGCGCAAGCGCTTCAACCTGCTGGCGATTCTCCAGAACGATCAGCCAGGCGCGCCCTTTACGGGCTTCAACGTAGCGGCTGATACCCAGCGCCGAGAGCATCTCCGGCGGGGGTGTCTCCTGATGGGTTGGGCATGCCGGGAAGTCCAGCGTCATCCACTCCCCCTCCCGGCTGACCGTCAGGCGGCCAGAGGCGGTATCAAAGTGGATCCGCGAATCCGGGTAATCCAGCTCGGTAAACAGCACGTGCGCGGCCGCAAGCGTAGCGTGGCCGCAGAGATTGACTTCGGTAAGCGTGGTAAACCAGCGTAGCTCAATGCCCCCTTTACTGCAGACGAAAAAAGCCGTCTCCGACTGATTATGCTGCTGCGCCATTTTCAGCAAGGTCTCATCGGGTAACCATTCCTTGAGCGGGCAAACGGCGGCCGGATTGCCGCCAAACGAGGTGTCGCTGAACGCATCTACCAGATAAAAATCAATCTCCTGCATTGTCTTACCGCCTGTTTTTATTGTGTTGTTCTTTTATATTCAATGAAAACGACGTTCCCGGCTACCGCTTTCATAAGGTAAATATTGAGATCTGCATCACATAATGGTTGAGTTTTCGCCGTTCGACGTTTTAAGATCGTCTTCTCTTCTTTTCAGCAACGAATCTCCGACATCCCTATGACAACGAACACAGTTTCCCGCAGGGTTGCGTGGCTACGCGTGGTCACGCTGGCCATTGCCGCGTTTATTTTTAACACCACAGAATTTGTTCCGGTTGGGCTGTTGTCTGACATCGCTGAAAGTTTCCAGATGGAAACGGCCCAGGTGGGCATAATGTTGACCATCTACGCCTGGGTAGTGGCGCTGATGTCCTTGCCGTTTATGCTTTTGACCAGCCAGATCGAGCGGCGCAGGCTGCTGATCGGTCTGTTTGTGCTGTTCATCGCCAGCCATGTCCTGTCGTTTATGGCGTGGAATTTTACGGTGCTGGTCATCAGCCGCATCGGCATTGCCTTTGCCCATGCGGTGTTCTGGTCGATCACCGCGTCGCTGGCGATTCGACTCGCGCCAGCGGGTAAACGCGCGCAGGCGCTGAGCCTGATT
Organism: Enterobacter cloacae complex sp. P16RS2; assembly: GCF_014982155.1. NCBI lineage: Bacteria > Pseudomonadati > Pseudomonadota > Gammaproteobacteria > Enterobacterales > Enterobacteriaceae > Enterobacter > Enterobacter cloacae complex sp. P16RS2. The sequence continues at coordinate 21,171 of NZ_JADCKW010000029.1, forward strand.
GCCACCGGTACCGCACTGGCGATGGTGCTGGGTCTGCCGATTGGCCGCATCGTAGGGCAATACTTCGGCTGGCGTACGACCTTCTTCGCCATTGGTATGGGCGCGCTGGTTACGCTGGTATGCCTGATTAAGCTGCTCCCCGCGCTCCCGAGCGAACATTCCGGCTCGCTGAAAAGCCTGCCGCTGCTGATGCGTCGCCCGGCGCTACTGGGTATCTACCTGCTTACCGTCATTGTGGTGACGGCCCATTACACGGCGTACAGCTACATTGAACCCTTTGTTCAGGTGGTGGCGGGCTTTAGCGCCAACTTTGCCACCGTCCTGCTGTTGATCCTCGGCGGAGCGGGCATTATTGGCAGCGTGCTGTTCGGTAAGCTGGGTAACCGGCATGCGTCGACGCTGGTGAGCTGCGCTATCGGTCTGCTGCTGGCCTGCCTGCTGCTGTTGATGCCTGCCGCAGGCAGTGAAAGCCATCTGGCGATCCTCAGCCTGTTCTGGGGCGTGGCGATCATGATTATTGGTCTGGGCATGCAGGTGAAAGTCCTGGCCCTGGCGCCGGATGCAACGGACATCGCCATGTCGCTGTTCTCAGGGATTTTCAATCTGGGGATTGGCGCGGGCGCGCTGGTGGGAAATCAGGTAATACTGCACGTATCAATGTCGGCGATTGGCTATCTGGGCGCCATTCCGGCCCTGGTGGCGCTGGTCTGGTCGGTGCTGATCTTCCGTAAATGGCCGGTGGCGCTGGAGGAACAGGGTCAGCACGGGTGAGTCTTCTTGCCGGGTGGCGGCTTCGCCTTACCCGGCAATCACATCAATGATAGGTCTTAATAATTTCCAGCACGCCGTTAATAATAAACTGCACGCCCATACAGACCAGTAAGAAGCCCATCAGACGGGAAATCGCCTCGATACCGCCCTTGCCTACCCAGCGCATAATGGCGCCAGAACTGCGCAGCGACGCCCACACGATAACCCCGATAATCGCAAAAATCAGCGGTGGCGCAACCGTCAGCACCCAGTCCGGGAAGGTTGCGCTGTCCCGCACCGTTGAGGCGGAGCTGATGATCATCGCGATGGTACCCGGCCCCGCCGTGCTCGGCATGGCAATCGGCACAAAGGCGATATTCGCAGTCGGTTCGGTTTCCAGCTCTTCCGATTTGCTGGCCGCTTCCGGCGACTCATGCGCTTTTTGCGCCGGGAACAGCATGCGGAAACCGATAAAGGCCACAATCAGCCCCCCGGCGATACGCAGGCCGGGGATGGAAATCCCGAAGGTGTTCATCACCACCTGTCCGGCATAGTAAGCCACCATCATGATGGCAAACACATACACGGAGGCCATCATCGACTGATGGTTGCGCTCGGCGCTGTTCATATTCCCTGCCAGCCCGAGGAACAGCGCCACCGTCGTTAACGGGTTAGCCAACGGCAGCAAGACCACCAGCCCAAGGCTGATTGCTTTTATTAAATCCAACATAGTGCGTTGTCGTCCTTATCCATATTTAACACAGCAATTATAGGGTGAAAGTGTGACATTGAGCCATGGGCGCAACGCAACGATTATGTCCGTCCTGGAAAGATAACTCACAGTTATCTATATGATTTGAAAGACCTCAAAAAAAGTTCATGAAACGTTTTAGCAATTCGTGGCATCGGCTGCCTCATTCAGTTGACTTATACTTGCCTGAGCAATAATATCTGCCGTGACTAACTACTTGCCAGGGCAACCATTGTGAAAAGCACCAGTGATATCTTTAACGACGTTGTTCCGCTGGGTCGTCTTATTCATATGGTAAATCAGAAAAAAGATCGCCTGCTCAATGACTATCTGTCACCGCTGGATATCACCGCAACACAGTTCAAAGTGCTGTGTTCCATTCGCTGCGAAGTGTGTATCACACCGGTTGAGCTGAAAAAGGTGCTCTCTGTCGATCTGGGCGCGTTAACCCGCATGCTCGATCGTCTCGTCTGCAAAGGATGGATAGAACGAAGCCCTAACCCGAATGACAAACGCGGCGTACTGGTGAAGCTAACCAGCGATGGCGCGGCCATGTGCGAGCAATGTCATCAATTGGTAGGACAAACACTGCATCAGGAACTAACAAAAAACTTAACGGCAGATGAAGTGGCAACCCTTGAGCTTTTACTCAAGAAAATACTGCCGTAAACAGAAAAAGAGGTATGACGATGTCCAGACGCAATACTGACGCTATCACCATTCATAGCATTTTGGACTGGATCGAAGATAACCTGGAATCGCCGCTCTCCCTTGAAAAAGTGTCAGAGCGTTCAGGTTACTCCAAATGGCACCTGCAACGGATGTTCAAAAAAGAGACCGGTCATTCATTAGGTCAATACATTCGCAGCCGCAAGCTGACGGAAATTGCCCAGAAACTGAAAGAAAGCAATGAGCCGATCCTTTATCTGGCGGAGCGTTACGGATTTGAATCGCAACAAACCCTGACGCGTACGTTCAAGAACTATTTTGACGTGCCGCCTCACAAGTACCGAATCACCAGCGTGCCGGGCGAATCCCGCTACCTGTATCCGTTAAAACACTGTAGTTAATCATCGCCTGTAAAGACGTAACCGAGGAAATCATGAAAGTTACCGCCTCCGCCGCCCTCGCCTTGCTGGTGCTGTTCTCCAGTCAGACCTTCGCGGAGCAAACCCCTCGTGCAACGCAGCAAAATAATCCTGATACGATGATTTTGCCGTCCGCACATGACCAGTCGCCTTATGATTTCAATCATATGGGTGCTGGTAGCGACAAATCCGACGAATTAGGCGTGCCTTATTATAATCAGCACGGCCTCTGATTCGTTTTTGCCCCGCAGACGCGGGGCTTTTTTTATGCCTTTCTTACCCGCGTCGCCCGACGAACCCGCAGGCCAAAGACGTTAATGTACAGTCCGGCCATGATCAGCACGGCGCCAATCAGCTGCAGCGCGCTTAGCGTTTCACCCAGCAAAATCGCTGCGCTGGCAAGCCCTACCACCGGCACCAGCAGGGATAACGGTGCCACGCGCCAGGTTTCATAACGCCCCAGCAGCGATCCCCAGATCCCGTAGCCCACAATGGTGGCGACAAAGGCCAGATAGACAAGAGAAAGGATTGTGGTCAGATCGATTTCGACCAGACTGTTCAGCATCACATCCGGACCATCCAGAATAAACGACGCCGCCAGAAACGGGATTATCGGGATCAGCGCGCTCCAGACCACCAGAGACATCACCGCCGGGCGCGCCTCGTGCTGCATAATCAGCTTGTTGAAGATATTCCCGCAGGCCCAGCTCAGCCCCGCCGCCAGCGTCAGCATAAAGCCGAGCAGCGCCACATGCTGACCATTCAGGCTGGCTTCAATGAGCACCAGCACGCCGAACACCGCCAGCGTAATGCCCGCCAGCTGTTTGCCCTGTAATCGTTCGCCAAACACGAAGGCGCCGAGAATAATGGTAAAGAACGCCTGCGCCTGCAGCACCAGCGAGGCAAGACCGGCCGGCATCCCGAACTTGATGGCGCAGAAGAGAAAGGCGAACTGGCCGAAGCTGATGGTCAGACCGTAGCCCAGCAGCAGATTAAAGGGGATCTTTGGACGCGCCACAAAGAAGATGGCCGGGAATGCGACCAGCAAAAAACGCAAACCGGCCAGCATCAGCGGCGGCATGTTGTGCAACCCCAGCTTGATGACCACAAAATTGAGCCCCCATACTACGACCACCAGCAACGCCAGCAGCCCGTCTTTACGCGTCATACCCTGCCCCTGAATTATTAATTATTTGTTAACACTTCAAGGTAACAGAAAAAAGCGCGCGGCGAGAAGATCATTAATTCTGGCAGTCAGGCGAAGCACTTACGGATAAATTGGGCGCTATACAAGCCCCTTATGTCGTGATACTCCTTTTAGGACACAACATAAAAAGCATAAGCAACTGTCGGGCAGGAATATGAAACCATCTCTCAGGCGCTCAACCGCAGCGCTGCTGGCATCGTCATTGTTATTAACCATTGGTCGGGGGGCAACGCTGCCGTTTATGACCATTTATCTCACGCGCGTCTACAGCATGAGCGTTGAGAATATTGGTTATGCCCTGACGATTGCGCTGACCATCGGCGTAGTGTTCAGCCTGGGATTTGGCATTCTTGCCGATAAGTTTGATAAAAAGCGCTACATGCTGATCGCGATCGTGGCCTTCATCGCCGGATTTGTCGCGATCCCGCTGGTCGATAACGTCACGCTGGTGGTACTGTTCTTTGCGCTGATCAACTGCGCCTATTCCGTCTTTTCGACGGTGCTGAAGGCCTGGTTCTCCGACGTGCTCACCGCAAGCCAGAAAGCGCGCGTCTTCTCGCTTAACTACAGCTTCCTGAACATTGGCTGGACGATCGGGCCGCCGATTGGCACCCTGCTGGTGATGTACAGCCTGCAGCTGCCGTTCTGGCTGGCGGCCTTCTGCGCCGCGCTGCCACTCGGATTCATCCATTTCTTCGTGCAGAAAAGCGTTGCGCTGGATACCGCCGAGGAGAAGATGCCCTGGCAGCCGTCGGTATTGCTGAAAGACCGCGCGCTGTTCTGGTATACGCTCTCTGGCCTGCTCGCGTCATACGTCGGCGGATCGTTCGCGACCTGCATTTCGCAATACGTTCTGGCCGCGCATGCAGACAGTAATTTCGCTGAAAAGGTGGTCGCCGTGGTATTGCCCGTCAACGCCGCCGTGGTGGTGACGCTGCAATATGCGCTGGGCCGCAAGATCTCTGCCAGCAATATTCGCCCGCTGATGACCCTCGCCACCCTGTTTTTTATTGTGGGGCTGGGTGGATTTATGGTCTCTGGAGAAAACCTGGTCTACTGGGGCATCGCTGCCGCCATCTTTACCCTGGGTGAGATTATCTATGCACCGGGCGAATACATGCTGATCGACAACATTGCCCCGCCGGGGATGAAGGCAAGCTATTTCTCCGCGCAGGCGCTGGGCTGGCTCGGCGCGGCGGCAAACCCGATGATCACCGGTATTATCCTGACCAACCTGCCGCACTGGTCGCTATTTGTCATCATGATGGTCGCCATCGTCATTGCGTGGCTGATGATTTTGCGCGGGATGAGCGTGAAGGCGTGGTGTGAAACGCCCAACGTGGCGTAGCGCTTCCAGGCCGGGTGAGGCGTAGCCGCCACCCGGCAATAAAGCATCAGTGGTGCAGCATTTCTTCTACCACCTGCTCTTTGTACATCTCATTCGGATAATAGGTCGGCCAGTTATCCATCTCTTTCAGCAGCGCCTCGTGGGAGGTGTTGCCCATGAAAATATGGAAATGGGAAGAGGCCTTCGGGGCGATGGTGTGGTCGCTGAACTGAACAAACTTCGGTGCCTTGCTGCCGGCATCCTTACACTCAAACAGGTAGCGAACGCCTTTTTTGCCCGATGCGTAGGTCAGTATTTTGTAGCCGCTGTAATCATACTGACAGCGGCTGACCGCTTTGCCCTTATGAAATTCCATCACGTTATTTTCGATGCCGATGGCATCCACGTCCGTCGCATAGCCCGTGCGGTAGTACGCTTTCACCTCGTCAAAGGTTTTGCTTTTGTCTTTCTGCGCTTTCTGTTTAAACACCGGATCCAGAGAGCCGTCCAGCAGGAACGGATAGACCGACTGCCAGGTCCCGTCCCAGTCTGACAGCGCTCTGTCCTTGACGTCTTTATCCTCAAACACTCCGTTTGCCGCCCTCTGTTCCGCTTCGGTCATCTGATGGCCGTGCGAGTGAGCAAACAGCTGTCCGCTGACCAGCAGCGCCCCCAGAGTCATGGCAAATTTCCCAATATGTGCAGCCAACATAACACCCTCATTCCGTTTTGTAAGAATGCGGATGTTATATTATAACATTTTAAATCGCAACCAGCCCGCGAACGCCCTCCTGCTCCATGTTTTCACCCCGCCCGCGCTGGATAATGGTACCGCGCGACATTAGCAGATAGCTGTCGGCCAGCTCGGCGGCAAAGTCGTAAAACTGTTCAACAAGCAGGATCGCCATGTCGCCTCTGTTCGCCAGGGTTCGGATCACATGACCAATTTCCTTTATGACAGAAGGCTGTATGCCTTCCGTCGGCTCGTCCAGTATCAGCAGCTGCGGACGGCTCGCCAGCGCGCGGCCAATCGCCAGCTGCTGCTGCTGTCCACCGGAGAGATCGCCCCCGCGGCGATGCTTCATCTCTTTAAGGACTGGAAACAGCTGCCAGATCTCATCCGGTACCTGCTTCGCCTCGCGGGCGGAAAATCGTGATAGCCCCAGCAGGAGGTTCTCCTCCACGGTCAGGCGCGGGAAAATCTCGCGGCCCTGCGGGACGTAAGCCACGCCAGACTGCACCCGCTGGTGCGGCCTGCTGTGGGTGATCGTTTTACCCTGCCAGATGACCTCCCCGGTTTTCGCCGGGATCAGCCCCATCAGACACTTCAGCAGCGTGGTTTTCCCGACGCCGTTGCGCCCCAGCAGGCAGGTGACTTCTCCGGTGACGGCCTCAAAACTCACGCCGCGCAGGATATGGCTGCCGCCGTAATACTGATTCAGTTCGTTAACCTGTAACATCATCGCTCCTTAGCGCCCCAGATAGACCTCAATCACCTGCTCGTTGGCCTGCACCTCGCGAAGCGAACCTTCCGCCAACACGCGTCCCTGATGCAGCACCGTGACGTGGTCGGCGATAGTCTCAACAAAGCCCATATCGTGCTCCACCACCATCAGGGAATGCTTACCCGCCAGCGTTTTGAACAGCTCGGCGGTGTATTCGGTTTCCGCGTCGGTCATCCCAGCGGCCGGTTCATCCAGCAGCAGCAGGTGCGGATCCTGAACCAGCAGCATACCGATCTCCAGAAACTGTTTTTGCCCGTGCGAAAGCAGCCCGGCGCGGCGGTCGCGCTCGCTGCTAAGGCGCAGCAAAACCAGCATCTCATCAATGCGGTCGCGCTGCTCACCGCTGAGTTTTGCCCGCAGGCTCGCCCAGACGGATTTATCGGTTTTCATGGCGATCTCCAGGTTTTCCCACACCGTCAGCGCTTCAAAAACCGTGGGCTTCTGGAATTTACGCCCGATCCCCTGGCGGGCAATGGCCGCAGGCTCCAGCGCGGTCAGGTCGATGGACTGATCGTAAATCGCGCTGCCGCTCTTTGGCCGAGTTTTACCTGTGATAACGTCCATCAGCGTGGTTTTACCGGCGCCGTTAGGGCCAATCACACAGCGCAGCTCGCCCACGCCGATATTCAGCGAGAGATCGGTCAGGGCCTGAAACCCATCAAAATTGACGTTAATGGCCTCAAGCTGCAGCACCGGGTCGGTCTGTTCACGGTAACGATCGCCCGGCAACTGGCGGGTAAATAACCCTTCGGCTGGCTGCATTATTTGTCTCCCTTTCGAAACAGACCGTAGACGCCGCGCGGTAAAAACAGCGTGACGGCGATGAAAATCAGCCCCAGGAACAGCTGCCAGTATTCCGGCATCGCGACGGTGAAGAAACTCTTGGCGCCGTTTACCAGCGCCGCGCCAATCACCGGCCCGACCAGCGTGCCGCGCCCGCCCAGCGCCACCCAGATCGCGGCTTCAATCGAGTTGGTCGGCGACATTTCACCGGGGTTGATAATGCCCACCTGCGGGACGTACAGCGCCCCCGCCAGGCCGCACAGCACGGCAGAAAGCGTCCATACCAGCAGCTTGAACCCGCGCGGGTCATAGCCGCAAAACGTCAGGCGGTTTTCTGCGTCGCGAACGGCGGTCAGGATGCGGCCAAACTTGCTCTTCGCCAGGGCAAATCCGGTGCCCAACGCCAGAATCAGCAACAGCACGGTCGCCAGAAACAGCGCGATACGGGTGGTCGTTTCCGTCACCGAAAACCCGAGCAGCGTGGTGAAGCCGGTAAAGCCGTTATTGCCACCAAAACCGGTTTCGTTGCGAAAGAACAGCAGCATCCCGGCATAGGTCAGCGCCTGGGTCATAATCGAGAAATAGACCCCTTTGATCTTTGAGCGGAAGGCGAACCAGCCGAACACCAGCGCCAGCAGGCCCGGTACCATCACAATCAGCACCAGCGCCCAGGCAAAATGCTGGGTTCCCCACCAGAACCACGGCAGTTCGCTCCAGGAGAGAAACGACATAAACGCGGGAAGACCGTCACCCGCGGCCTGGCGCATCAGGTACATGCCCATCGCGTAGCCGCCCAGGGCGAAGAAGATGCCGTGCCCAAGAGAGAGCATCCCGGCGTAGCCCCACACCAGATCCAGCGCCACCGCAACGATGGCATAGCAGAGGATCTTGCCAATCAGCGTCAGCATCCAGGTTGACAGCGCCAGCGGATGCGTCGCAGGCAGTAAGGCGAAAAACGGTAATATCAGCAGACACACCACCAGCAGGCTGCCTGCAAGTTGCGTTGTGCGCGGCGCTTTGCGCGCCAGCGTTAAGGTCAGCGGCTGGCTCATCAGTCAATCACCCTCCCTTTCAGCGCAAACAGCCCCTGAGGGCGTTTCTGAATAAACAGCACGATCGCCACCAGAATCACGATCTTGCCCAGCACTGCCCCCATCTGCGGTTCAAGAATTTTATTGAAAATACCCAGACCAAACGCCGCGGCCACGCTGCCTGCCAGCTGGCCTACGCCACCGAGCACGACCACGAGGAAAGAGTCGATGATGTAGCCCTGGCCCAGCTCCGGCCCGACGTTACCGAGCTGCGATAGCGCCACGCCGCCTAACCCCGCAATTCCTGAGCCAAGCCCAAACGCCAGCATATCGACGCGGCCTGTCGGTACCCCGCAGCAGGCGGCCATGCTGCGGTTCTGCGTCACCGCGCGCACGTTGAGCCCCAGACGGGTTTTATTCAGAATGAGCCAGGTAAAGAACAGCACCAGCAGCACGAAGCCCAGCACCACGATGCGGTTCCACGGCAGCGTCAGGTTGGCAAAAACCTGCACCCCGCCGGACAGCCATGCCGGGTTGGCCACCTCCAGGTTCTGGGCGCCAAACGTCATGCGCACCAGCTGGATGAGCATCAGGCTGATCCCCCACGTTGCCAGCAGCGTTTCCAGCGGGCGACCGTACAGATGGCGGATCACGGTGCGCTCCAGCACCATTCCGATGCCCGCCGTCAGGCAGAACGCCACCGGAAGCGCGATAACGGGATAGAGCGCCAGCCACTGGGGCGCAAGCCCGGCCATCGCCTGCTGCACCATCCAGGTGGCATACGCCCCCAGCATCAGCATCTCGCCGTGCGCCATATTGATAACGCCCAGCAGGCCGTAGGTGATGGCAAGCCCCAGCGCCGCCAGCAGCAGCACCGAGCCCAGGGAGAGCCCCATAAACGCCTGGCCCAGCAGATCGCCCCACATCAGTCGATGCTGGATCTGGCTCAAACTATCCTGCGCGGCAGCGCGAACCCCGGCATCCGGCTCTGTCTGTGCCTGGGTAAACGGGGTAAGTCTGGACTCCACGTCCGGATCGTCGGACTGCCCTAATAACTCGACGGCCTTGCGGCGCACCTCTGCCTGCGGGCTGGCTAGCTGGAGATTCGCCACCGCCAGTAATAGCGCCTGACGTGCCACCGCGTCCGTTTCATCGTTTACCCGCTTTTCCAGAAACGCGAGCATTCCGGGCTGGGCATCCCGTTGAAGCTGACGAGCCGCCGCCCGCCTTTCTGTGACACTGTCACTCACCAGCTGATGCGTAGCGATGGCCGTGGCGGCCAGAACCCGCAGCCGGTTGGTCAAACGAACGGCTTTGGCTGCCCCTTCGATCGACTTAGCGTCACCGAGCGACACCATTTGACCGCTGCGCTGCGCAAAGGCGTGCTTTTGACTGTCGGTATAGAGATTTTCTTTTTGCAGTGCCTGCAGCAGCGGCAGCCTCGCGGCGTCCGGCGCTGCGGCCCACTGCGTCAGCAACTCCGCCTGCTGGCTGCGGCTGGCGGCAACAAAACGATCGGCATCCGATGCCTGCGCCATCCCTGGCAGCAGTCCGGAAAGCCATACAAGAGCGATGAACATGCGCATGGCGTTCATGACGTTTCTCCCTGGTGATGGCTTAGTTGCTGGCGGTTTTCATCGGCTGGTCGGGCTTTTTGTCATTCCCGGCGATGAACGGGCTCCACGGCTGGGCGCGCACCGGCTGTTCCGTCTGCCACACCACGTTGAATTGACCGTTGCCTTCGATTTCGCCGATCATGACCGGCTTATGCAGATGGTGGTTGGTGGCATCCATGGTGAGCGTGAAGCCTGACGGCGCCTTAAAGGACTGGCCGGCCATAGCCGCACGCACTTTATCCACGTCGGTAGTGCCCGCTTTTTCCACCGCCTGCGCCCACATATGAATCCCCACGTAAGTCGCTTCCATCGGGTCGTTGGTCACCACGGTATCGGCGTTAGGCAGCTTGTGCGCTTTGGCATAGGCTTTGTAATCCGCCACGAAGGCCTGGTTGGTCGGGTTATCCACGGATTCAAAGTAGTTCCACGCCGCGAGGTTGCCGACCAGCGGTTTGGTGTCGATCCCGCGCAGCTCTTCTTCTCCCACGGAGAACGCCACCACCGGCACGTCGGTCGCCTTCAGACCCTGGTTAGCCAGCTCTTTGTAGAACGGAACGTTGGAATCGCCGTTGATGGTCGATACCACGGCGGTTTTACCGCCCGCAGAGAATTTCTTGATGTTGGCGACGATGGTCTGGTAGTCGCTGTGACCGAACGGGGTATAAACCTCCTCGATGTCCTTATCCTCCACCCCTTTCGAATGCAGGAACGCGCGCAGGATCTTGTTGGTGGTGCGCGGATAAACATAGTCCGTGCCCAGCAGGAAGAAGCGCTTCGCCGCGCCGCCGTCTTCGCTCATCAGGTATTCCACCGCCGGGATGGCCTGCTGGTTCGGCGCCGCACCGGTATAGAAGACGTTTGGCGACATCTCTTCGCCTTCATACTGCACCGGATAGAACAGCAGACCGTTCAGCTCCTCGAAGACCGGCAGCACGGATTTGCGCGATACCGACGTCCAGCAGCCGAATACCACCGCCACTTTATCCTGACTTAACAGCTGGCGCGCCTTCTCGGCAAACAGCGGCCAGTTTGAGGCGGGATCCACCACCACCGGCTCCAGTTTTTTACCCAGCACGCCGCCTTTCGCGTTGATCTCGTCGATGGTCATCAGCGCGACGTCTTTCAGCGGCGTTTCGGAGATGGCCATGGTGCCGGAAAGAGAATGCATGATCCCCACTTTGATGGTCTCGGCCGCCTGCACGCCAAAACTCATTCCCATCGCCACGACGGACGCGGATAACGCAAAGGCTTTTAATAAGGTACGACGCTGCATATTTTCACTCCTGAAAAAGAACGCTATGCGAAAACGTCCGTTACGGCGTGGACGCGGAAAAAAATGTGTCAGCGAAGCAGGAGCAAAAAGGATGCCAGAATGGAGGAAGCGCTATTTCAGGAGGGGGAACGCAGGATGTAAAGAGAACGTCTCAGAATGGCACAGCGCTGCACTTTTATAATGCAGCGCTGTGGAAGAGGATTTACCAGACTTCGCTGGCGATCTGCGTGACCAGACGGACTTTGTCCCACTGCTGGGATTCACTCAGGCTGTTGCCCTCTTCGGTAGAGGCAAAGCCGCACTGCGGGCTGAGGCAAATTTGCTCTTTTGCCACGTATTCCGCCGCCTCTTCCAGACGAGCTTTAATCCCCTCCGGGTTCTCCAGCTCGCCGTTTTTAGTAGTGATAAGGCCGAGCACCACCTGCTGCTTGCCCGGGCGAATGAAGCGCAATGGCGCGAAATCACCGCTGCGGTCGTTATCGTATTCAAGGAAGAACGCGTCAACGTTGACCGTGCCGAACAGCACTTCCGCCACCGGCTCGTAGCCGCCTTCGGAAATCCAGGTTGAACGGAAGTTACCGCGACAGACGTGCAGGCCGATAGTAAGATCTTCCGGCTTGCCTTCCAGCGCCTTGTTCAGTACGCGGGCATAGATGCGTGCCAGCTCATCGGCATCATCGCCGCGCTCGCGGATCTGACGGCGCTGGTCGTCCGAACACAGATAGGCCCAGACGGTGTCGTCCAGCTGCAGGTAACGGCAGCCCGCGTCGTAAAATGCGCGGATGGCGTCGCGCCAGGTGGTCGCAAGATCGTCGAAATAGTCATTTAGATCCGGGTACACCGTCGCATCGATGTCTTTACGCCCGCCGCGGAAATGGAGCACGCTCGGGCTGGGAATGGTCATCTTCGGCTGAGCATTGCCGCTGATGCTTTTCAGGTAGCGGAAATCTTCAAGCATCGGATGGTCGCCAAAGCCCAGCTTGCCGGTGACGCGCACGCCGTGGGCTTTGGTTTGTACCCCGTTGAACTGAATGCCCTGCTGTGAATCGTATCGCTCAACGCCCTGCAGACCGTCAAAGAAGTCAAAGTGCCACCAGGCACGGCGGAATTCACCGTCGGTGACCACATGCAGGCCGCATGCACACTGCTGCTCAACGACGTGGCGGATGGCATCATCCTCTACCGCGCGAAGCTGTCCGGCGTCAATTTCGCCGCTGGCGAACTTCAGGCGAGCCTGTTTGATGGCATCCGGGCGTAAGAAACTGCCGACTACATCGGCGCGGTACGGGGCGTGCTGTCGTTGCATGGAAATCTCCTCAGTCTGCCGACGATAATTGCCAGCAGTGATAATTCATCATTTGAAGCTTTAGACTTCTGGATGTCTAAATGTCCAAAAACAATGTCATACCTCACTGGCACCGGCAAACGAGAAAATTTCACGGGTGTTGAAAAAAATTCATGTTCACAGCGCGACGGCGGTTTCGCTGCTGGCAAAGGCGAAATTTTCATCCTCCCATCCGGTGATCCCCCCGAGCATGATTTTGACCGGCAGCCCGAGGCGCGCAAGCTTGAGCGCGGCTCTGTCCGCGCCGTTACAGTGCGGCCCTGCGCAGTAAACGACGAACAGCGTGCCTTCAGGCCATTCGGCCATGCGCTCGGCGGTAATCTGGCTCCGCGGCAGGTGCAATGCGCCAGGTACGTGACGGCGGGCAAACTGCTCCGGGCTCCCCACTACGTGCAGCAGCACGAAGTCCTGCTCATTATTGGCGATGGCGTGATGCACATCCGCGCAGTCGGTTTCAACGCTCAGGCGGCGCAGAAAATGGGTAACGGCTTCCTGCGGCTCGGCGGCCGGAAATTCAGTAACATAGCTCATGATCCTTCCTCATCTTTGGCGTTTGTGTTAACACTACTCTATCCACAAATTCAGCCCGTGAATGCGTTCGCTTATGCCAGAAAACAGCAAAAAGATGACAAACTTAAGACAAATTGCCCGCCCGCAGGTGGTGGTGCTGGCGTATGACGGTCTGTGCACCTTTGAGTTTGGCGTAGCGGTGGAGATCTTCGGCCTGCCGCGTCCCGAGCTGGGCGACGAGTGGTATCGTTTTGCGGTGGCGAGCATGGACTGCGGTGAACTTCGGGCAACAGGCGGGATCCGCATCGTTACCGATGGTGATTTAAGCCTGCTTGCGTCTGCGGACCTGATTGTGGTTCCCGGCTGGCGGGGGATAGATTCACCGGTTCCGGACGCGCTCTGCGAGGCACTACGCCAGGCCAGCGCGCGAGGATGCCAGCTGCTCTCCATCTGCTCGGGAGTGTTTGTGCTGGCCGCAACGGGGCTATTGAACGGCCGCAAAGCCACGACGCACTGGCGCTACATTGACGCGCTAAAAGTCCTCTACCCTGACATCGACGTGGTTGAGGATGTACTCTACCAGGATGAAGGCGATATTCTGACGTCCGCTGGCAGCGCGGCGGGAATCGATCTCTGTCTGCACGTTGTGCGGCGGGATTATGGCATGGAAACCGCCAACAGCGTGGCGCGTCGGCTGGTCATTCCCCCTCACCGGGATGGTTCACAGCCACAGCAGCTGAGCCGTCCGGTAGCCCAGCTGCGGGAAAGCCAGCGTCTCGGCCAGCTGTTTGATTTTCTGCACACGCATCTTATCGAGGCGCACAGCGTCGACTCCCTCGCGCGTCGGGTCGGAATGAGCCAGCGCACCTTCCTTCGTCGCTTCGAGGCGGCAACGGGGACGACGCCCGCACGCTGGTTAATCAATGAGCGCCTGCTGAGAGCGAAAGATTATCTGGAAAGCAGCCGGTTAAGCATCGACAGCATCGCTGAACAGACCGGGTTTGGCCAGGCGTCGACACTGCGTCATCATTTTCGCCAGCAGTTCGCGCTTTCCCCGGCTCAGTATCGTAAACAATTTTCACGTCCTGGTACTGCACGCTGAGGCGTCAGTTTAAGGGCTACACTGGTACACGGAGCACCTGATGGTTACCACACACGTTTTTATCGCGGTCAGTCTTGATGGTTACATTGCCCGACAGAATGACGATATCGACTGGCTGCTGCAGCGCGACGATCCAACGGAAGATCATGGCTATGAGGCATTCATCGCGGACAAAGAGTGGATCGTGATGGGCCGGGGTAGCTATGAAAAGGTACTGACCTTTGACGCATGGCCTTACGATCGTCCCGTGCTGGTGCTCTCCCGACAGCTGGCCGGTACGCCCGTGCCTGAGGCGCTAAAGGGAAAAGTGCAGTTTTCATCCCGGACGCCAAAGGAGGTGCTGGACGATCTCGCTGCGCAGGACGTACATCGCGTCTATCTTGATGGCGGACAGGTGATACAGTCGTTCCTGCGCGAAGGACTGGTAGCCGATATGGTGATCACGACCGTACCTGTACTGCTCGGGGAGGGAAAACCGCTGTTCGGAACGTTGTCCCGGGATATTGATTTGACACTGGTATCAAGCCGCAGCTTCCCTTCGGGCCTGGTGCAGTCGCATTATCGCCTGACGCCATAACCCTATCGCGACGGTCTGCGCAAAAAAAACCGCCAAAAAATGGCGGTAAATGCTTGCATGGATAGATTTGTGTTTTGGTCTCTACGTCCCGACACTCCATGGCCGGGCAGCGGATCTCATACAACCTAACACCTGTTGTCTTAACGAACGCTAAACAACCTTATTAACCAGTATGGGTATTGATCTGCAAATAACGCATAAGGCCCTGCTCAGCGCTCTGTTTTGCATCGTCATTAATGGCTTCCAGATAAAAGGAGCGAGCGACACCATAAGGTGCTTTTTCAGAGGGATACACCGCAAACTGGAATGTTTTTCCTCTCGCCTGATGAGTGCAGTCTAATTCCCAACGCTGATCGTTCACTTTTTTGCTGGCGCAGGCAACGCTACCATAATCGCTGGTTAAATAAGAACCCACGCGAATTTCTGCAGATTGAATATATTCTGGTTCGTCATTACCTGCATAACGAACCCCTGCAGCGACTCCAACAGCCACTACCAGAAGCGCAAGCGCTATTATTTTTTTCATTTATAAATGACCTGTTCCTTAGCCTAAGATAACTATTATATAAGATTAATCCTTAATGCATACCTCCAATTGTGGACCAGAAATGGTAGTTTACAAAGATTCAGATGTTTTTAGGAACTGTCCTAACCGCTATTTCGAACGCACATTATTTGACATTTTCTTTGCGCTAATTTTAATTTTTGAATAATAACCCTAAGAAATAATCGACATGATTATTCCGCATTGTTTTTCAGCGGTGAATCCATGATTAAAAAAGGGTTATCTTTCGTCATGCTTATTTGTGCGCTGTTTTCAGGGCAGCTTATGGCCGGACACAAAGGACACGAATATTTATGGGTCAAGAATGTAGGGCATCAGCTTCGTCATGAAGCCGACTGCGATGAGTTGCGAAGCGCTGCAGAAGAGTCGGCGGAGGGTTTGCGCGAACACCACCTGTGGCAGAAGTCGCGCAAACCGGACACGCACGTTCGGTAATTAGCTGCCCTTGCGTTTTGGCAGGGTTTTCATCAGATCGTCCGGACTGACGGACGCCACAATACTGCCGGGCTGCGGCATTTTGAAGATGTGGTTTTTCATCTTACCAATCACATGCATTTCGCAGGGACGGCAGTCGAACTTGAGAGTCAGAACTTCATCGCCGTTTACCAGCTGCATGGGAGTGGCCTTCCAGCTCTTAATGTTCCCTTTCGCCTGTTTAGGACACAGGTTAAACGCAAAGCGCAGGCAGTGCTTGGTGATCATCACCGGCACATCGCCCTTCTCTTCATGCGCTTCATAAGCTGCGTCGATCAGCTGCACGCCGTGGCGATGATAGAATTCACGCGCTTTATGGTTATAAACGTTGGCCAGGAAGGATAAATGTGTCTCCGGGTATACGGGTGCAGGGACGGCTTCCGCTTTTCGGCTAGCGCGCGGATACTGTGCCAGGCGCGCGGCGTCCAGCATCTCTGCCGTTTCACGGCGGAACTGGTTAAGCAGGCTGTTTGGTACAAACAGCGCGTCCGGCAGATTCACGTCGATAGCGCGCGCGTAGTAAATCGTCTGGCCCAGCTTCGCCACGCCATCCTTCAGGCTGTTAAGCGCTTTTTCGGCGTTGTTTGCCACCTCGAAAAGACCATCGAGCGTATGCGTCACGCTAATTCCGTCTTCGCAGGTCATCGTCAGAATCAGTTGCTCTTCCCAGCCGCCCAGCTCAATATCCACGGCGATACGGCGTTCGCTGGAGGTTTTCAGCAGCGCCTGCTGCCAGTTATGATCGAGGTTACGGTTAAGGGCCGCGTTTGGCCGCGCCTTGTAGAGATCGGCGGGCATTTCATTCGGCCAGACGCGGTAACGGTTCTCGCCGGTTTTCTCGACCGTATTGGCACGGAAGCCCACGACCTCACGCTTAATCATCACGTTAAGGCCATCGCCGTTCGCCAGCGGCTCCGTCACTTCGACATCAAGGTGATCTTTCGCCACTTTCAGCACTTCGCCCACCGGTAAACCGATAAACTTCGGTGAGTCAAACGCGCCGATATCCCCTTTACGGGCGTTCACAAAATAGTCCGTGCTGCCGCGGTGGAACGTTTTGTCCGTCGACGGAATAAAGAAATGCTCGGTGCGCCCGGCCGACGCGCGCGCCAGGTCACCGCGATCGTCGATAATGGCGTCCAGCATCTGGCGATAGTGCGCGGTGATGTTCTTCACGTAGCTCATATCTTTGTAGCGCCCTTCAATCTTGAAGGAACGCACGCCCGCGTCGATCAGCGCGCCCAGGTTGGCCGTCTGATCGTTATCCTTCATGGAGAGCAGGTGTTTTTCGAACGCCACGACGCGGCCCCGATCGTCTTTCAGGGTATACGGCAGACGGCAGGCCTGAGAGCAGTCGCCGCGGTTGGCGCTGCGGCCCGTCAGCGCGTGGGAAATATTGCACTGACCGGAGTAAGCGACGCACAGCGCACCGTGGATAAAGAATTCAATCGTCGCGTCTGTCGCCTGGTGAATATCGCGGATCTGATTCAGGTTCAGCTCGCGCGCCAGAACGATCTGCGAAAAGCCGACGTCGGAGAGAAACTTCGCCTTCTCGACCGTGCGGATATCGCACTGGGTACTGGCATGCAGTTCAATGGGCGGAATATCCAGCTCCAGAACGCCCATGTCCTGAACGATCAGGGCATCCACCCCGGCCTGGTAGAGATCGGTAATCAGACGTTGCGCAGGCTCAAGCTCATCATCATGCAGAATGGTGTTCAGGGTCACGAACACTTTCGCCCCGAAACGGTGGGCGAACGGCACCAGTTCAGCAATATCGCTCAGGCTGTTGCTGGCGTTATGGCGGGCACCGAAGCCTGGGCCGCCAATGTAGACGGCATCAGCACCATGAAGGATCGCTTCACGGGCAATGGCGGCGTCGCGGGCCGGGCTTAAAAGTTCAAGATGATGGGATTGCAGGCGCATACTTCGTCGTTATCCGTTATGGTCAAAATGGCGGCTATTGTAGTCAGAAGTATGCGTCAGCGAAACAGTTTTGCGTAGCGTCAGCGGGGATAATGAATCAGGGAGTGAAAATGCACCGTCCGGTCGCTGCTGTTGCGGTAGGCGTGCGGTTTATCGCCGGCGAAACGGACGCCCGAATCGGCAGAAATCGTCTGCCACGTGCCGTCAATCTTCATTTCCAGCTCGCCGCTGACCACCACCACATGTTCAATCACCCCGGCCTCATGCGGCGTGGATTCACTCAGCGCGCCGGGTGCCAGCGTGATGGAGAAATAATCAAACCCGAGCGTCTCGTCCCACGGAAAGAGCGGCTTGACGACCATCGCATGCTGCTGCGGGTCAAACACCGCCTGCCGGTCCGCCTCTGGCGTGATGAACGCGGAAAACGGCACGTTCAGCCCGGTGGCTATTTTCCACAGCGTCGACACCGTCGGGCTGGATTCATTGCGCTCGATTTGCCCCAGCATCGCTTTTGACACGCCGGTCTCGTCCGCGAGCTTCGATAAACTCCAGCCGCGCGTCTGGCGCAGCGTTTTCAGCGTTGTTGCAAGGTGTAGTGTGATGTCCATGGTCCCTCCTGATGGCGATCAGCATACCACTTGTACGCTATAGCGCACAGTGTTACCTTATATCGGACGTTATAACGCACAAAGGAGTTTTCATGCGCCCTTCCTCTCACCTTGTTCCAGTCGCCCTTGCTGGATTTGTCGCCGTGCTGGTCGGTTACGCCAGCTCGGCCGCCATCATCTGGCAGGCCGCCGCGGCGGCTGGTGCCAGCGCACAGCAGATCGCAGGCTGGATGACCGCGCTGGGGATTGGGATGGGCGTCAGCACGCTGGCGATTTCCTGGTGGTACAAAGCGCCGGTGCTGACCGCCTGGTCAACGCCCGGCGCGGCGCTGCTCGTCACCAGCCTGCAAGGCGTAACGCTGGCCGAAACGATCGGCGTGTTCATCTTTGCTAACGCGCTCATTTTACTTTGCGGCATCACCGGGCTCTTCGCCCGTCTGATGAGGCTGATCCCCCATTCGCTTGCTGCCGCCATGCTGGCAGGCGTGTTGCTGCAGTTTGGCCTGCACGCGTTTGCGCATCTTGAGGGTCACTTTCTGCTGTGCGGCAGCATGATTGCGGCGTGGCTGATCGCAAAAGCGCTGGCGCCGCGCTACGCCATCGTGGTCACGCTGCTGGTCGGCGGTATCGTGGCATGGGCGGGCGGTGACGTTGTCACTGATAAGCTCACGCTCTCGCTTGTGATGCCCGAGTTTATTGCGCCCAGGTTCACCTTCACCAGCCTGGTGAGTATTGGCGTGCCCTTCTTCCTGGTAACCATGGCCTCGCAAAACGCGCCGGGGTTCGCCACGATGAAAGCATCCGGTTACCCGCTGGCGGTCTCGCCGCTCATCATCGTTACGGGAGCGCTGGCGCTGCTGTTTTCCCCTTTTGGCGTCTTTTCTATCTGTATCGCGGCCATTACTGCCGCCATTTGTCAAAGCCCGGATGCGCATCCGGATGCCGGTAAACGCTGGCTGGCGGCCATCGCAGCCGGAGGGTTTTATCTGCTGGCGGGGATTTTCGGCGGCTCGATTACCGGGCTGATGGCCGCTCTGCCGCTCAGCTGGATCCAGACGCTGGCCGGTCTGGCGCTACTGGGCACCATCAGCGGGAGTTTATATCAGGCACTGAGCCACGAGGCGGAGCGCGACGCGGCCATCGTCACGTTCCTGATGACCGCGAGCGGCGTCACGATCCTCGGGATCGGTTCGGCATTCTGGGGGCTAGTGCTGGGCGGCATGTGCTATGCCCTGTTTTCACGCGCTCGCCGCGCGTAGCTGCGAAGGCGTCATGCCCGTCGCGCTGCGAAAGCGGTTGCTGAAGTGGCTGGCGGAGTTAAACCCGCAGGCAAGGGCGATGTCCGTTAGCGGCGTCGCCGTGTTCTGCACAAGGGCCTTCGCTTTTTCCATTCGCCTCTGCATCACGTACTGATGCGGCGCCAGCCCCGTCGACTGGCGGAACATGCGGGCAAAATGGTATTCGCTGAGGGCGGCCTGCGCCGCCAGTTCAGCCAGCGTCAGAGGTTGCCCGAGGTTCTCTTCGATAAAGGCCAGCACGTTACGCAGTACGAATGGCGATAGCCCGCCGGTGACGACCGGCAGCTTCCACTGAACGTTAGAGTAGTTTTGCAGCAGATGGGTCAGGAGCAGCGTAGAGGCCGTGCTAAGGGTGAGCTGGTTAGCGTGCTGCTGCCAGTCGCAGCCGAGCAAAAACTGGCGATACAGCGCGGTGATTTTCGGATCGCTACCAAAAATGCGCTCGTCGAGCGTCAGCGAAAGCGGGCGCTTGTCCCAGATCTTTTCCCCCACGTCGCGCAGGTGTTCATCGGTGCAGTAGAGATGCACAAACGACAGGTCATCACGGATATCCCACGTCGATTCGCTCTCTTTTGGCATCAAACAGAAGCGGTCCGGCCCCCCGCCGTTCTTCCAGCCGCCCGGCGTTTTTTGGTAGCTTTCGTAGCCGTCCGCCACGTACAGGCTCAGAGTATGATGGTTACTTTTTACCGTTATCGTATCGTGCTTGTTGTACCACGCTGCCAGCTGAATGCCCGAATTCAGCGAGACGGTTTCCCGCAGGACCGCATTCTGTTGGCAAAGCGTTTCAAAGGTATCGTAAGCGTGAGACATGACCGTAAGCGCGTGATTGACAGGAATATCAGTCTAAGAAGAGTTGTCTCCCGTTGCCAGCCCCCGGGAAAGAAAAAAGCGCAAGATTTTGCAAGTCGACCGCAAGCCGGTGAAAGCCCCTGACCGATCTCGGCGCCATACTGCGGGCTTCCGTGGTTTGAGAAGAGAAAAAGTATGAACGCATTATTATACGGACTGGTGGTGGTCATCTGGGGAACCACCTGGATTGCGATTTTCCTGCAGCAGGGTCCCGTAGCGGCGCCCGTCTCGATTTTCTGGCGTTTCGCCTTCGCCAGCCTCACGATGATGGTGGTGTTAATCGCCCTGCGCCGCCTGCGCAAGCTGGCGCTGCGGGATCACCTTTTTTGTATGCTCCAGGGATGCTGCGTTTTCTGCTTTAACTTCTGGTGTTTTTACGCCGCAGCCTCGCACATCAACACCGGGCTGGAATCGGTGATCTTTTCCATGGCCGTACTCTATAACGCCATTAACAGCTTTATTTTCTTCGGGCAGCGCCCGCCCGCGCGTTTCTGGACGGCGGCGGCACTGGGCCTGACTGGGATCGTCACCCTCTTCTGGGACGATCTGCTGGCCAGCGGCTGGAGCGCGTCGCTCCTGACCGGGATTGGCCTCTCCGCGCTCGGCACCTACGGCTTCTCGCTGGGCAACATGATCAGCATGCGTCACCAGCGCAGAGGCCTTGAAACCATGAC
Organism: Enterobacter cloacae complex sp. P16RS2; assembly: GCF_014982155.1. Lineage (NCBI taxonomy): Bacteria > Pseudomonadati > Pseudomonadota > Gammaproteobacteria > Enterobacterales > Enterobacteriaceae > Enterobacter > Enterobacter cloacae complex sp. P16RS2. The sequence goes on from NZ_JADCKW010000029.1 coordinate 42,433, forward strand.
CACCAACGCCTGGGCGATGCTCTACGGCACGCTGGTGATGGGCTGCATTGCCCTGTTCAGAGGCGACAGCTTCGCGCCAGAGTGGACCATCAGCTACATTGGCGCGCTGCTCTATCTGGCTGTATTTGGTTCGGTGATTGCGTTTGGCGCCTATTTCACGCTGGTGGGACGCATCGGTCCGGGCAAAGCGGCCTACAGTACGCTGCTCTTCCCGCTGGTGGCGCTGACCATCTCCACGGTGTATGAAGGCTACGTCTGGCATATCAACGGTATCGTGGGATTAGTGCTGATTCTGGGGGGAAATATGGTGATGTTTACCAAACCAGAAACCTGGTTCAGACGCTTACGAATGGCGTAAATAAAAAGGCCTGCATTACGCAGGCCGTTTTATTTTATTTCGCGGTCTTTTTCACATCAAACATGGTGGCGTCCGTCGCCATGTCATCAACTACCTGCTTCAGCGTCGCAAAGGTCATAGGCGTACTTTCGTTGTTCAGATCTTTACCTTCGCCTTTACGCACCACCTTCATGACCGGTTTGTTGGTGGCCGCATCGATCAGCTCGCCTTCAAAGAAGAGATGCGTATCCATGGTGCGATGTCCGGTTGCCATCTGCGTACCCGCTACTACCAGCGCGACCGGCACCACTTCATAGAACTGCAGACCTTCTTTCTGCGAACTCACCCCGGTAATTGCACCGCGGAAAATCAGGCTGTGTTTACCCGGCGTGGTCACAACTGGCTTGCGGGTACCAATAGCAGTTTTCATTTTGTTATTGGTGTAATTCAACAGCTCATCAAGCGTTTTTTGACCAATTTGAGTGGTCGGTTTAGGTGCAGGATAATAAGTAATCGGCGTCCAGAGAATACTGTCGTAATTAGCTTCGTTATAAGAAGGATCAACCCAACGCAGCGTTGGTTTTCCCGTCGCAGACGTCGTCTGCTGCAAGCCTGAATAGTCTTTTAAAAAGCCAGAATATTGTTCGGGAGCCGCGACTTTTGAAGAACAGCCCGCCAACGCCAACAGACCAGTAAGCACTGCAACTTTAAAAAAAGTTTGAGTACGCATGATAGTTTTCCATGTTATCTGCAAGTATGCATTTGAAGTTATAGCAAAAGACCGACGGGTTTGTTGTGACAAAAAATGATGCGGAGAGCACAAATTGCGAAAAGACTGCCCGGAAGCGTGCCGGGCAGTAAAAATTACTGATTTATATCCAGTTGCCAGAACAGATGTTTGCCAAACGGGTCAATTTCATAGCCCGTCACCTCCTTGCGCACCGGTTCGAAAATGGTTGAATGCGCAATCATCACCGCCGGCATTTGATCATGCATCATTTGCTGAGCCTCTTTATACAGCGACACGCGTTTATCGCGATCGGTGGTTGATTTTGCTTCCGCAATAATTTTATCGAAGGGCTTGTAGCACCATTTCGCCGAATTTGAGCCACCGTTTGCCGAGGTACAGGTAAATAGCGGACCAAAAAAGTTGTCGGGATCGCCCGTTGCGGTCGTCCAGCCCATCAGCGCGGCCTGGTGTTCCCCGCCCTTCACGCGCTTAAGGTATTCGCCCCACTCGTAGGTGACGATTTTGGTCTGTACGCCGATTTTCGCCCAGTCGGCCTGAATCATCTCCGCCATGCGTTTCGCATTCGGATTGTACGGACGCTGCACCGGCATCGCCCACAGGTCGACGCTCACGCCGTTGGCAAAACCGGCCTCTTTCAGCAGCGCTTTCGCCTTTTCAGGATCGTAATCGTAATCCTTAAGCTCGCTGTCTGCGCTCCAGACGCCCGGCGGCAGCAGGTTCTTCGCCGCAGTGCCGGTGCCGTGGAAAACCGCATCAATAATGGCAGGTTTATTGATGGCCATCGCCAGCGCCTGACGGACTTTAACGTTATCCAGCGGCGGCTTTTGGGTATTGAACGCCAGAAAGCCGGTATTCAGTCCGGCTTTGCTCATCAGGTTGATGTCTTTGTTCGCCTTCATGCGCGGCAGGTCCGCCGGGTTCGGGAACGGCATCACCTGACATTCGTTCTTCTCAATTTTGGCAAACCGCACGGAGGCATCCGGTGTAATGCTAAACACCAGCCGATCCAGCTTCGATTTCCCCTGCCAGTAGTCGTCGAAAGCCGTAAACAGGATCCGCGAATCCTTCTGATACTGCGCCAGCTTAAACGGCCCGGTGCCTATAGGCTCCATATCCACCTTCTCCGGCGTGCCCGCTTTGAGCATCGCGTCGGCATACTCCGCGGACAGGATGGAGGCAAAATACCATGCCAGATCGGCGACAAACGGCGCTTCCGGGTGCGCCAGGGTAAAGCGCACGGTGTGGTCATCAACCTTATCAATGCCGGTAATCAGGCTGCCGAACTCCAGACTTTCGAAGTTAGAGTAGCTGCCGTTAGAGACGTTGTGATACGGATGATTCACGTCTTTCTGGCGCATAAATGAGAAAATCACATCGTCTGCGTTAAGGTCGCGGGTCGGCGTGAAGGATTTATTGCTCTGGAATTTAACGCCCTTACGCAGATGGAAGGTATAAACCTTGCCGTCGTCGCTCACCTCCCAGCGCTCCGCCAGGCTTGGCACCAGCTCCGTGGTGCCGGGTTTGAAATCAACCAGCCGGTTATAGACCGGCACGGCGCTGGCGTCCACGCTGGTTCCCGAGGTGTATAGCTGAGGATTAAAGTTTTCAGGCGATCCTTCGGAGCAATACACCAGCGTTTTCGCGGCAACGGTGGAACTGACCGTGAGTGCAGCAAGCGCCAGCGCTAAAGTTGTGAGTTTGCTTTTCATCATTTATTCCTGTCTTTTTAATTCGACGGCTAATTAATTCTTTTGCCATTTCATAAATAACATTAAAGTGATGTGGCAAACACCCGAAAAATAAATAAGGAACAAATCACTATGGGCTCGCCGCTTTCCAGACAATTAACGCACCGTTTTTTCCGCTATCTCGCTATCACCAGCCAGAGCGATCCAAAAGTCAAAACCCTGCCCTCAACGCCGGGCCAGCATGACATGGCGCGGGAGCTGGCGCAGGAGCTGACACAGCTGGGTTTAGACGACATTGTGATTGATGAATTTGCTACGGTAACGGCGGTAAAAAAAGGCAACGTGCCCGGCGCGCCGCGCATCGGCTTTATTACCCATATTGATACCGTGGACGTGGGATTATCACCGGATATTCATCCACAAATATTAACGTTTACCGGTGAAGATCTCTGTCTGAATAAAGAGAAAGACATCTGGCTGCGGGTTAAAGAGCATCCTGAAATTCTGGCTTATCCGAATGAGGAGATTATTTTCAGCGACGGAACCAGCGTATTGGGCGCGGATAATAAATCGGCGGTCACGGTGGTCATGACGGTGCTGGAAAACCTGACGGCGGAACATCAGCACGGGGATATCGTCGTGGCGTTTGTTCCTGACGAAGAGATCGGTCTGAACGGTGCAAAAGCGCTGGACCTTAAGCGCTTTGACGTCGACTTCGCCTGGACCATCGACTGCTGCGAGCTGGGAGAAATTGTCTACGAGAACTTTAATGCGGCAGCCGCTGAAATCCGCTTTACCGGCGTAACGGCGCACCCGATGTCCGCCAAAGGCGTGCTGGTGAATCCCCTGCTGATGGCGACTGACTACATTAACCATTTTGACCGCCAGCAAACGCCGGAGTGCACCGAGGGACGTGAAGGCTATATCTGGTTTAACGGCATTCAGGCCGGGCAAAACGAAGCCATTCTTAAGGCCAATATCCGCGACTTTGACAAGGACAGCTTTGCCGCCCGCAAGCAGCAGATTGCCGACGTTGCCGCGCTGGTTGCCGCCCGGTATCCAACGGCCAGGGTGGACTATCGCATTGAAGATACCTACAGCAATATCAGCAATGCGATTGGTGAGGACCGGCGCGCCATCGATCTGATGTTCGAGGCGATGGAATCGCTCGGCATCACGCCGAAACCGACGCCCATGCGCGGCGGCACCGACGGTGCGGCGCTCTCGGCAAAAGGGCTGCTCACGCCGAACTTCTTCACCGGGGCGCATAACTTCCACTCGAAGTTTGAATTCCTGCCGCTGTCGTCGTTCGAAGCGTCTTACAACACGGCCCTGCAGATCTGCCTGCTGGCCGTCCGTTAAGCGGGCTTGCGCGCCAGCATCGTGGCAAAGCGCAGCTTGATGCGGTTGCCGTTTTCGTCGGTGCGGTGCAGTTCGCCAACGTCTTCGTTGTATTTGAGCAACTCCCAGCCTTCGTAGTAGTTGCTCAGCTCACCGCTTTTGAACGCAAACGGGAAGCCGACGGTGCACGGGTAATCCGCCGTGTCCATCGCGGCAACAATCAGATTGTAGCCGCCGGGTTTGGTGCAGCGCTGCATGTTGGCGATAAGTCCCGGGATGGTTTTTGACTCCAGGAACATCAGCACCACGGTGGAGAGAATAAAATCGTACTCGCCGTCAAAGCTCAGATTGTTGAGATCTTTAATCGCCGTATGGAGGTTGTCGATCCCTTCTTGCGCCTTGATGCGCTCGATATTCTCGATGCTCATCGGGTTCTTATCCCACGCGGTGACATCGTGGCCGTTGGCTGCAAGATAGAGGCTGTTGCGGCCATTGCCGCAGCCCAGATCCAGCGTTTTACCGGGTTTCACAATCTCCGCGCTGTACAGCACCTCTGAATGGGTACGGGTTAAGCCATATTTCTCTGTGAAGTAATTCTCATCGACAGTCATTGTTTTCCTGCGTTCTCATAAAGTGAAAGTGCATCCTGGATGCTATTTTAAGGCGTTTACCGTCTGGTTGCCAGCCGCTCGAAATGCGAAAACTTTGCTACGTTTAGTTGAGACGCTTATCAGAGACCTAAAGATGAAAAAATATCGCCTTAGCGACGAAACACGCCTCTGGCAATGGAAAAATGGCGAAACCAGCCACGCCACTACGCTGCGGCAGATTATCGCCACGGCGGACTTTAACGACGTGACTGTCGGGACGAGAGGTGGCTGGATTAACGATGAGCGCGCCCTCGCGCAGGACGGCCACTGCTGGATCTACGATGAAAACAGCGTGGTGTTCGCCGGAGCGACCGTGTCCGGCAACGCGCGTCTTACCCTGCCGTGCGTCGTGAGCCATGATGCCCGTATCGGTGACAGCTGCTGGCTGGACGGCGCAGAGGTCAGCCACGGGGCGCGAATAAGTGACAACGTCACCATTCAGCAATCCTGCGTGCGGGGCGAGTGTCATATCTACGGCGAAGCGCGCGTGCTGCACCACAGCGTGGTCATTGCTGCCAAAGGGCTTACGCCGGACCATGAACAGATCCTGCAAATCTACGATAAGGCAACGGTGATCCAGTCGAGGATTGTGCACCAGGCGCAAATCTACGGCGAGGCGATGGTTAATTTTGCGTTTGTTGAGCACCGCGCCGAAATATTCGACAACGCCATCCTCGAAGGTAACGACTTAAATAACGTCTGGGTCTGCGACTGCGCAAAGGTCTATGGCAACGCCCGCGTGATTGCCGGTTATGACGACGATGCTATTCCGACAGTGCGCTACAGCTCTCAGATTGCGGAGAATGCCGTGGTGGAAGGAAACTGCGTCATCAAGCACCACGTTCTGATTGGCGGTCAGGCATGGCTGCGCGGCGGGCCGATCATGCTGGACGATAAGGTGGTGATCCAGGGACGCGCGCGGATAAGCGGGGATGTGCTCATCGAGCACCGGGTTGAAATCACCGATGATGCGGTCATCGAAGCCTTTACCGGGGAGAGCATTCACCTGCGCGGCGAAAAAGTGATTAACGGCGACCAGCGCATCACCCGCACCCCGCTGCTGGGGGCGTTATAGGGCGTAGATCTTCCCGTAGATGTTCACATCGTCAAAGCGACCGTTCAGGTATTCCGCTTCCCGCAGGCACCCTTCCAGCGTAAAACCGTTGCGTACGGCAACGCCGTTGCTGTGCTGATTCGCCACCCGACACTTGATCACAAAACGGCGGATCTCCCCGCGTTCAACGTAGTAGCGCATAAACGCCTGCAGGGACCGGGAGAGGATCCCCTGCCCCTGGTGGCCTTCATCCAGCCAGTAGCCGATGTACCCGGTCTTGTTCGTCGGTTCAATCGTGTTGAACGACAGCACGCCGACCAGCGCATCATCCTTGAAGATCAGAAACATTTTGGCGTAGCCGCGCTGGTGCAGCATCTGGTTACTCTGCACGTTGCGGCGGGTATCCTCTTCGCTGCCCACGTGCTGCGCCCAGTCAAAGGCGGTTTGCAGAAAGGTTTTGTTTTTGACGACGAGATTGTGCAGTTCGGCGGCGTAGCGCTCTTCGACGGCGCGAAGCTCGAGAGCGTCAGATACCGGGATAATTTCGTTTTTTGCTGCGGTCATTGCCCCTCACCCTAACCCTCTCCCGAAGGGAGAGGGTATCGATCGTTAACGCATTATCCGGTCGTCAACGTAGTTACGTTTATCCGGCGCCGGTGGGAAATACTGGTACAGCCAGGTTTCGCTGATGGCATCGCCCTGGCAGCGCAGGAACAGGCGCATATCCACCGGCTCCGTCGAATCCGAGGTTGGGTACCAGTCAAACAGGATGCGATAGCCGTCAAACGGCTCAACGTAGAGGATCTCAACCTGCTTCGCTTCACCGCTGGAGAGCGTAATCACCGGCTCAATGCCTTTTGGCGCAGCGGCCTTCAGATCGCCACCGACGAAGTCGATAGCAAAGCGACGGGCCCACACTTTCGGGTAATTTTCCCCCGGTGCCCAGCCTTCCGGGAAGCCGCCCATGCCGGTACGGGTGGCGAAGACGTTGGCCAGCGGAGAGCGCACCGGCGGCATGGCGCTCCAGTACAGACGATATTTAAAGTCCAGCTCGTCGCCCGCTTTCACCGCTTTTTCCGGCTGCCAGAAGCAGACCACGTTATCCAGCGTTTCGCCGGTGGTCGGGATCTCCATCAGGCCAACCGCGCCTTTACCCCAGTCGTTACGCGGTTCAACCCACAGGCTCGGGCGTTTGTTATACCAGCCCATCACGTCCTGATAGTGCGAGAAATCGCGGTCGAGCTGCAGCAGGCCGAACCCTTTCGGGTTTTTGTCCATATACGCGTTAAACTGCAGCTTCTGCGGGTTGTTCAGCGGACGACAGATCCACTCCCCGTTGCCGCGCCACATTGCCAGGCGGTCGGAGTCATGAATTTGCGGGTGAATGGTGTCACACATGCGGCGTTCGTTATTGCCGCAGCTGAACATACTGGTCATCGGCGCAATGCCGAGCTGCTTGATGTCCTTCCGCGCGTAGAGGTGGTTTTCCACCTCCATGATCACCTGGCTCTTCTCGCAGTGGATCACGAATTTATAGGCACCGGTGATGCTCGGGCTGTCGAGCAGCGTATAAACGGTAAAAGTCGTGTCGCCTGGCTTGACGGTTTCAAACCAGAAGGAGGTAAAGTCCGGGAACTCTTCCGGCGTGTCGGTAAAGGTGTCTACCGCCAGACCGCGCGCGGAAAGGCCGTACTGGTAGGTGTCATCCACCGCGCGGAAATAGCTCGCGCCCAGGAAGGAGACGATATCGCGACGTGCCAGCTCAGGTGCCTTAAAGGCGCGGAAGCCCGCAAAGCCGAGATCGCTTTGCCCTTCCAGCTGTTTGGTATCCACACCCGTTTCACCGTAGCTGAACAGCTCCGGACGGAAGTGGATCTCGCGCGCCATAGAGGTCGACTGGTCCAGCGAGAACATCCGCACGCGGCGGCGGAACCCCATCCCCATATGGAAGAACTGCACGTCCAGCTGACGCCCTTCAATGTTGTTCCACAGTGACTGTTTTTCATCGTAGCGGATGGCGTTGTACGCCTGCGGCGTCATGGTGGCCAGCGTCTCCGGCAGCGGGCGCGGCGCGCCACCCCACGGGGTTTTTGCCAGGTCATGCGCCATGGATTGCAGTACGGAGAAGTCGAAACGACGGCTCTGGCCGTCAGCAATGTCAGAGTCGGCAGCGTATGCCGCTTTGGAAAACAGGGAAGCAAGGCCAGATGTGCCGCTCAGGGCTGCCACTGCCAGCGAGCCTTTTAGAAAACGTCTGCGATTCATGCCTGGAAAAACGTCCTTATGGTCGTGTGAATGTGTTCCGCGCTCGGCGAAATGACGGCAAGAAAGAACGCACAGCCTAAACAAAAATGGTTAAGAATCCAATTGTTGGCCGGTGATTATATGAACAAAGTGAGAAATATTTTCTGTCGACCAGAACGGCCCGAAAGTGGTGTAAAGAAAGCCTGGAAAATGTGTAGAAAAATGCCCCGGCGCGACATCGTTCGCCGGGGCTAATGAGGCGGTTATTTTACGCTGACATCGATACCCGGGAAGTACTTATCAGCGAGTTTAGCGATCGTGCCGTCGGCACGTACTTTATCGATCGCGGCATCAAGCTGCTTTTTGGTGGCCTCGTCACCCTTACGCAACCCAAAACCGATCCCACTGCCGAGGATAGTGTCGTCAGACACCGGTTTGCCGATGAAGCCAAACCCTTTCCCCTGCGGCTTACTGAGGAAACCTGCCTGCCCGGCCGCGGACATGACCAGCGAGGCGTCGATACGGCCATTCAGCAGATCGCCCCAGGCCATATTCTGATCTTTATAAGACACCACGGTGACACCCTGCTTTTCCCAGTGCTCTTTGGCATAGGTTTCCTGGATGGATCCCTGCAGCACGCCGATGGTTTTGCCCTTCAGCCCTTCTGGCGTTGCCTCAACCGCCGTGCCGGCCTTGCCGACCAGCTGCGACGGAATACGGTAGATCGGCTGGGTAAAATCAATGCTCTTGCGGCGCTGCTCGGTGATGTTCATCGCCGAGTTGATGGCGTCAAATTTCTTCGCCACCAGGCCCGGGATCAGCGCATCAAAGGAGGTTTCAACCCAGCTGCACTTCAGCGCTGCCGCTTTGCAGATGGCATTTCCCAGCTCAACGTCAAACCCTTCCAGTTCGCCCGCCGCATTGCGGCTCTCAAACGGCGGGTATTCCGCTTCCAGACCGTAACGCAGCTCGGTGGCCGCGAAGGAAGAAAAAGTACACAGCAATCCCATGCCGACAACTAACGCGCGTAATTTCATCTACAACTCCTCAGAGCCTATCTTAGCGTGGTTTAACCCGACACAGGGCCTGGGCACCTGCCCGTAACGTCGCCTCATCTTTCGCAAAAGAGAGACGAATCAATTTATTATCCGTACCGTCCGCATAAAACGCCGACAGCGGAATGGTGGCAACGCCGTACTCAACGATCAGCCGTTTCACCAGCTCGCTGTCGCGCTCGTCGCTGAACTGGCTGTAGTCCGCCAGCATGAAGAACGATCCGGCGCTCGGCAGCAGCGTAAACGGCGAATCGGCCAGCAGGCTGTGCAGCAGATCGCGCTTGCGCTGGTAAAACGCCGACAGCGACAGCCAGGTTTGCGGGTCGACCATATGCTCAGCAAACGCGTGCTGCATTGGCGTATCGGCAGAAAACATTAAAAATTGATGGACTTTACAAATCTCGTCCATCAGTACCGCCGGTGCAACACAGTAACCCACGCGCCACCCGGTGACGTGATAGGTTTTTCCGAAAGAGGAAATAATCACGCTGCGCTCCGCCAGCTGCGGGTGCGTGGCCATCCCGTGGTGTGGCTCGCCGTCAAAAACGACGTGTTCGTACACTTCGTCAGACAAAATAATGATGTCGGTATTGCGCGTCAGCGCCGCCAGCTGCTGCAGGTCATTGGCGGAGAAGACCTGGCCGCTCGGGTTGTGCGGCGTATTGATGATGATCATGCGCGTGCGCGGCGTGATCGCGGCGCGAACCTCATCCCAGTTGACGGTAAAATCCGGCACGGTGAGCTTGATGGCAATCGGGGTTGCCCCCTGCAGACGGACAATCGGCGCGTAGCTGTCAAAGGACGGCTCAAAGTAGATCACCTCATCGCCCGGGTGCACCAGCCCGCTAATCGCCGAATAGAGCCCTTCGCTGGCGCTGGCGGTCACCAGCACCTCGCTGGCAGGGTCGTACTGCGTGCCGTATAGCGTGGCAATTTTATCGGCAATACGTTCCTTGAGCGGCTGCAGGCCGGTCATCGATGCGTACTGGTTATGCCCCGCCTCCATTGCGCGGGTGACGCCCGCAATCAGCTTCGGGTCGCAGGAAAAATTCGGTGCGCCCTGAGAAAGGTTAATCGCGTTATGCTGCGCCGAGAGCTGGCCGATAACGGTAAAAATGGTGGTTCCCACATCCGGCAGTTTGGAGCGCGTTTGCACAGGCGTTCGTAAAGTCATCCTCTTTCCCTTCTCATGGACATTGCATAACTATTCAAACAACATCTGTGCTGTCGGGACAATCGAATTGTTGTCATAATAGCCATGAGAAAAATGCATAGCTGAGGTGTTTTTATGTCGCGCCGTTCGCTCCCCCTTAATGCCATCGACGCATTTTTAGTCACCGCGCGTCACCTCAATCTTACCCATGCCGCCGCCGAACTGTGTCTGACGCAGGGGGCAGTGAGCCGCAAGATTGCCTCCCTTGAGGCGTGGTTTGGCTTTCCGCTTTTTGAACGCCACGCGCGCGGGCTGCGCCTCTCACCGCAGGGCAGCGCCCTGCTTCCGGAGCTGCAGTCCGCTTTCGAGCAGCTGCTGTCCGTGGCCGACCAGGCCCGCAGCCAGCACAGGGTGATCCGGCTGAAGGCCCCCACCTGCGCCATGCGCTGGCTGGTGCCGCGCCTGCTGGAGGTGGAGCGGGAGCATCCTGATCTGCAGATCGCGCTGACCACCACCACCGATCACAACGTCAATTTCAAAACCGAATCTTACGATGCGGCCATCGTGTTCGGCACGCACATGAGCGCAGGCGATCTGCTGTTCGAAGAGGCGCTCACCCCGGTGATAAGCCCGGTGCGGGCGGGGGCAACGCTGGGATCGCTGACGTTCCTTCACCCCACAAGGGATAAGACGGACTGGTCGCTGTGGCTGACGAAACAGGAAGGCCCGGGCTTTGCCATGCACAAAAATCAACACTTCGACACGATGGATCTCGCCATTACGGCCGCCATTCAGGGGCTGGGCGTCGCCATCGCCGACGAAACGCTGGTGGCAGAAGATATTCACGCTGGAAGGCTGGTACGGCCCTATGAGACAAGCATTAAAACTGGCGCAAGCTACCGGCTGGTGCTGCGCGAAACGCCAGGCGAGGAAAATGGTCTCGCGGCGTTTCGCGCCTGTTTGCTTAATCGAGGCTGACGTGGTGCTTCATTACCCGCTTGAAGAGGCTCATACGGGCGCGCATAAAGCGGTTTTCAAGCCTGAACGCTGCATGTTTATTCACACCAATGCGTAACAGAACGTCCCGACCTTTGCGGCACGCGGGCCAGTGCGTCGGCCCGGGCAAGCTGTCGCGAGGACCCGCGTCACGCGCAAAGCTCACCCAGTAATCCGCCACGTGGGCAGCAAACTGCAGATCTCGCTCATTGACGTACTGACGTGAAGGCTCCACCTGACCGAGCGTATCGAAGACGTAGGGAACTTCGTTGCCGTGCCAGGCACCGTTGATGTACGTGGCATGTTCCGCCTCTGCGACATAGTCAAACCAGTAGCGCCAGCACAATCCGCCGACGCGCTGCTGGGCCTGCATCACCACGTAGCCCATGGTGGTAAACGCCATGTCGCGGCACACCTGCCTGCCCAGCTCTTCATCGCCTTTCACGCCCGGATAGAGCAGTTTAATCAGCCCGAGCCCGAAGCGGCGTTCGCGCCGAAGCTTCTGAATTTGTCCGGCGAGATCGATGCCAAACACCGCCATCACGCTGGCCTCATCGCTGTTGGAGCCAATCATTACCGGCACCGGATGCTGACGGGCGGCGAAAAAGACGTCCAGCATGGCTTCCGGCAGAACACAATCTCCAGCGATAGGCGCCGGGGCGACGTTCAGCGGCGCGGTCAGCGGCCAGAACGCCTCGGGCGGAATGGCGCGCAGCTGCCCGGCGGTCGCATTTTCCAGGCCGAAATGGGCGGCCAGCGCTTCCCCTTTTTGCAGGGCCTGCTCGCGCGGCGTGTCAGGCAAGGTGTATCCGCTTTGTACAATCGCCTTATGGAACAATCCAGCTGCCAGCGGAGAGGCCAGCAGCGAGAGCACGCTGCGCGCGCCAGCGGATTCGCCAAACAGGGTCACATTAGCGGGATCGCCGCCAAACCCGGCGATGTTATCCCGCACCCATTCGAGCGCGGCGATCTGATCCAGCAGGGCAAAATTATGCACCACGCGCCCTTCCTCGCCTTCCAGCGCGGGATGGGCGAAAAAGCCGAGATGGCCGAGACGGTAGTTAATCGTGACCACAACCACGCCGCGCGCGGCCAGCGCTTTGCCGTTATAAGGCGGCAGGCCTCCGGCACCAATCGTAAACCCGCCTCCGTGCAGCCAGACCATAACCGGCAGCGGCTCGGCCCGCTCTGCAGGAGACCAGACGTTAAGGTAGAGGCAATCTTCGGAAAACTGGCCCGGATCGCCGCCGCCTAGCTCCTGGCAGTACTCGCTGCTTTGCCAGCTTGAGGGCGAGAAGGCCGTGGCCTCGCGCAGGCCATCCCAGCGTTCAGGCGGCCGGGGCGAGCGCCAGCGCCACTCCCCCACGGGCGGCGCGGCGTAGGGAATACCGCACCAGACGTGAACGTTTTCATCGGTTAAACCAGACAGTGCGCCCTGGCGCGTTTCAACCACAGGGGCGGAAGGATTTTGCATAACGACCTTAATTTTTCCATCACACCCCAGCAGAGTAACGATTTCAGAGCAAACCGCAACGCTGTTTGCTGCGCGTTTCAGCCTCCTGGTAGAGCGTAAACTCGTCATACACCGGGCATCCCAGCGCGTCTTCAAACGCATCGCGGCTGGCGTTACCGTGGCTGCGGGCCTGGGTTTCGTTCCCGAGGTTGGACTGGAAAATCCCCGCGGCGCTGACCGGGAGGAAATCTTCGTAGGTGATCGGCTGGGCAACCACCCATCCGCGCTCGATCAGCGGCTGCGGATCGTCTCCGGGACGAAACGCATGCCGATGCGCTTCCCCGGCTGGCGTCAGGCGGTAGCGGAAATAAGCCAGCTCCTGACGGCGCATGAGCATTTCGCTGTCCGGGAAGGCGTTAAAAATCTCCCGCAGATGCAGCTGATGGGTCAGGTTATCTTTACCGGTACCGGCCTGGGCGAGGAGGCTATCGTACAGTTCACGGCCTTTCGGGGTCAGCGCCACGCCGCGCTGTTCAATCTCACCGAAGCGCGCGGTGTGGGTGCCTTTATGTTCACCGGCAAACAGCACCGGCTCTTCCAGCGCCTTGAAGCTGGTTTGACGCAATAAAACGGGCACCTCGCGACGCGGCGGCCCTTCGATCAGAATTTTTGGTTCGATACCGTACTTCGGCATCATTTCCTGCACCCGGTCAATGTCCAGCGTGCGAGGCGTGAGATGGTTAATGTGGCAGCCCGGGAAGCAGACCACGTCGGCAATCAGACGGTGCTCGTTGTGCAGCGCCAGATAGGTTTCCTGATCGACCGTCGCATGGCGGTGCCAGCGGAAGGTTTCTAACGCTTCCTGCACAAACTCATGGGCCTGTGCGTCAGTAAACTCCCCTTCCGACTCGTGCAGGTCGATCAGTTCCAGGCAGCGCCGGGTGAAGATGTTGCGGTGAGACAGGATCTCCGCGGCACGCTCGCGCAGCGCGACGTTTTCAATCAGCTCAAGACGCAGCAGCGAGGTAAAGATACGAAACGGATTCCGGCACAGCGCCGCATCCTCTATCGGACGAAACGCCGTTGAGTGGACGGGCACTCCCGCCTGAGAGAGATCGTAATAGCTGACCGGGAACATACCCATAATGGCAAACATACGGCGCAGGGTTGAAAGTTCCTGTGCCGTGCCGACGCGGATCGCCCCGTGACGCTCCACGTTCAGGCGCGCAAGCTCATCGGCGTTAGCCAGTTGTTCATGTAATAGTGGATTATTTTCCAGAACCGCCAGGTTTACGTCCGCAACCAGTTCAAGCAAGGTGCCGTACTGCGGAACTTCCTGCTGGTACATCGCCGACATAGCCTGCGAAAAGTGTTCCCGAATGTCATCAGCCGTGATGGTGTTCGCCATGATGTCATGCCTCCAGTGAATATTACCTGGAGTGTAGAGAAACCCGTTCCTTCCGGGGGGAAGAATTTCTGAATTGTGATCTTAAGACGACAGTGGTCAAACCGTGTGCTACTGGTCCCTGAAGAGCGCCGAACGGAACCGCCCTTTTAACCTGAACGCTTTTATCCAGGATTTTCCTTATAATTATTTAGAGTTCCGCTTTCTAGCTATAAAGGAGTATTTTTGGGGTCTCTCCTGAATGCCAATTAACCAATTCGAGTAAGCCATTATTTTTATCCTCACCTTTCAAATTTTTAGCTCGAAGTTAGGATTAATCTGAATGGTTGTTTACAAGTCCTTCCTGTCTATCCATATTTCCTTTTTAAGCGAAGCGTAAATTTACAAATATTTAAAAATAACGCAGCCGCAAATAGCAAAACGCATTTGACGGGTGCCGCGCAGCGACTAGAGTTATTACTCGAACGACGAGTGATACGGAATATTTTCGTATCGTACTGACATAACCAATATATGACTATGAGGTTTAATATGGCAGAGCATCGTGGTGGTTCCGGTAATTTCGCTGAAGACCGTGAAAAAGCATCAGAAGCAGGACGTAAAGGTGGCCAGCATAGCGGTGGGAACTTTAAAAACGATCCGCAACGCGCTTCTGAAGCGGGTAAGAAAGGAGGACAGAACAGTCACGGCGGAGGCCGTAAATCTGATAACTCCTGATCTTATTTAATACTCTTTTAATAAAACCAGAGAGCATGCTGCGGGCTGAAAAGCTCGCAGTACCCTTTCTTTATTTTACCGGAGCGTAATTATTATGAATATGAAAAGCGTCGAGGATGTCTTTATTCATCTTCTGTCGGATACCTACAGCGCAGAAAAGCAGCTTACCCGAGCGTTAAGCAAGCTTGCCCGCGCCGCCTCCAGCGAGAAGCTGAGCGCAGCTTTTACTGCACACCTGGAAGAGACGCAGGGTCAGATTGAACGTATTGACCAAATCGTTGAGCAGGAAGACGGTATTAAGATCAAACGCATGAAGTGCGTGGCGATGGAAGGCTTAATTGAAGAAGCCAACGAAGTCATCGAAAGTACGGAAAAAAATGAAGTACGTGATGCCGCACTTATTGCCGCCGCGCAAAAAGTCGAGCATTACGAGATTGCCAGCTACGGTACCCTTGCCACATTAGCAGAACAACTGGGTTATAAAAAAGCCGTTAAGCTTCTTGCCGAAACGCTGGAAGAAGAAAAAGAGACCGACCTTAAACTCACCGACCTGGCCGTAGGAAATATTAACCAAAAAGCGCAGAGATGACGCAATAATACAGGTTAAATAAAATGAGCATCAGTCCCAGGACAATTAAATGGTGCCATTTAGCGGCAGCCATAATATAGTTCATTCTCGCCATCCCCTCCGTAATATGGTGGAAGAATAGCGTGCTATGGGTCATTATCATCAGTATTTACGCCAATATTGTCGGCCATTTATCTGGCTACAGTGCCGCGCGTGCCGATCAGGCTGCTGAAAGTGAGACCAAATAAGCGAACCCCTAATGAGGATACAATGATGAATCACGTAGAACACTACCATGACTGGCTACGCGATGCCCATGCGATGGAAAAGCAAGCCGAATCTATGCTGGAATCCATGGCCAGCCGTATCGATAATTATCCTGATGTTCGCGCCAGAATTGAGCAGCACATTAATGAGACAAAACGGCAAATTACATTGCTGGAAGAAATCCTCGACCGTAATGATATTTCTCGTTCGGTTTTAAAAGATTCGATGAGCAAAATGGCGGCGCTCGGGCAGTCCATTGGCGGCATGTTCCCGTCGGATGAGATCGTAAAGGGCTCGATCAGCGGCTATGTTTTCGAACAGTTTGAAATAGCCTGTTATACCTCCCTGCTCGCGGCGGCTAAGAAAGCAGGCGACGTCGCCTCGGTACCGGCCATCGAGACGATTCTGGCTGAAGAACGCGAAATGGCCGACTGGCTGATCCGCCATATTCCTCAGACCACGGAACAGTTCCTGCTGCGTTCAGACGCATCGGGCGTCGAAGCAAAAAAATAATCAGGGAGAACAAACATGTTCCGACACGTCAAACAGCTGCAATACACGGTTCGCGTTGCCGAACCGAACCCTGGCCTTGCCAACCTTTTACTGGAACAGTTCGGTGGGCCACAGGGCGAACTGGCTGCCGCCTGCCGGTACTTTACGCAAGGATTGAGCGATGACGATCCGGGCCGTAAAGATATGCTGATGGATATCGCCACCGAGGAGCTAAGCCACCTCGAAATCATCGGTACCCTGGTCGGCATGCTTAATAAAGGTGCCAAAGGCGCGCTGGCGGAAGGGGTGGAAAACGAGGCCGAGCTGTATCGCTCCATGACCGAAAACGGCAATGACAGCCACATCACCTCCCTGCTGTACGGTGGCGGCACCCCGCTCACTAACTCGGCGGGCGTGCCCTGGACGGCGGCCTACGTCGATACCATCGGCGAGCCAACGGCGGACCTGCGCTCAAACGTGGCAGCAGAGGCCAGAGCGAAAATCATCTATGAACGGCTGATCAACGTAACCGACGATCCCGGCGTAAAGGATGCTCTGGCTTTCCTGATGACGCGCGAGGCGGCGCATCAGCTCTCCTTTGAGAAGGCGCTGCAGTCCATCCGTAATAATTTCCCACCGGGAAAATTGCCGCCAATCGAGGAATTCACCAACAAGTACTACAATATGTCTGAAGGTGGAGAGGTTCGCGGAAGCTGGAACAGCGATAAACATTTCGATTACGTTGAGTCCCCCCAGCCTGCGGTTGACGGCGGCGATGGCAGCGCAAGCGTCACGCTCACGACCGAACAGGCAACCCTGGTCAAGGCGATGTCTGCCCGCACGAAGTCCGATCCACATTCCGACCCGCTGACCGGTGCCGAGCTGGGTGCCGGTAAGACTAAACCGTAATCGGTTTTGCCGGGCAGCCATAAACTGCCCGGCAATTCTCGTGCCCCATCGTTTCAGAGGTACGGACCATGTTCGAACTCGACGCGTTCCATCTGGCCAGAATTCAGTTCGCTTTTACCGTCTCGTTTCATATCCTTTTTCCTGCTATTACCATCGGCCTCGCCAGCTATCTGGTGGTGCTGGAGGGCATGTGGCTGCGCACCAAAAACGACGTCTGGCGATCGTTGTACCATTTCTGGCTCAAGATATTTGCCGTTAACTTCGGGATGGGTGTCGTTTCCGGGCTGGTCATGGCGTACCAGTTTGGCACCAACTGGAGCGGGTTCTCACAGTTCGCGGGCAGTATTACTGGCCCCCTTCTGACCTATGAGGTGTTAACCGCCTTCTTCCTCGAGGCCGGTTTCCTTGGCGTCATGATGTTCGGCTGGAATAAGGTCGGCCCGGGTCTGCACTTCTTTTCCACCTGCATGGTGGCGCTCGGCACGCTGATGTCGACCTTCTGGATCCTCGCCTCCAACAGCTGGATGCATACGCCGCAGGGCTTCACTATTGAGAACGGACAGGTTATCCCCCAGGACTGGCTGGCGATTGTCTTTAACCCCTCCTTCCCTTACCGCCTGATTCATATGGCTATCGCCGCGTTTCTGAGTAGCGCGCTGTTTGTCGGCGCGTCGGGCGCATGGCACTTGCTGCGCGGTAACGATACTCCCGCCGTCCGCACCATGTTTTCCATGGCGATGTGGATGGCGCTGCTGGTCGCCCCTATCCAGGCGGTCGTGGGCGATATGCACGGCCTGAACACGCTTGAGCATCAGCCGGCCAAAATTGCCGCCATTGAGGGACACTGGGAAAATCCGCCGGGCGAGGCCACCCCGCTGCTGCTGTTTGGTCTGCCGGATATGGACGAAGAGCGCACCAAATACGGCCTGGAGATCCCCGCGCTCGGGAGCCTTATCCTGACTCACAGCCTGGATAAGCAGGTCCCGGCGCTGAAGGATTTCCCGAAAGAAGATCGGCCAAACTCAACCATCGTTTTCTGGTCGTTCCGCGTCATGGTCGGGATGGGGCTGCTGATGATTACCCTCGGGCTTATCAGCGTCTGGCTGCGCTATCGCCATCGGCTATACCACTCTCGCCCGTTCCACTGGTTTGCCCTCTGTATGGGGCCTGCCGGGCTGCTGGCGCTGCTCGCCGGCTGGGTCACCACCGAGGTGGGCCGCCAGCCGTGGGTGGTTTACGGCTATCTGCGCACCATCGACGCGGTATCGCTGCACAGCACCCTGCAGATGAGCATCAGCCTGCTGGCGTTCTTCGTCGTCTACTCGTCGGTGTTTGGGGTGGGCTATGTTTACCTCATCCGGCTGATTAAGAAAGGACCACAGCCTGTCGAGACGCTGACGTCAAACACCTCGGGCACCCCCGCCCGTCCGCTGTCTGCCGCGGAGTCTGTTCCTGAAGAGGAGAGAACCTGATGGGCGTCGATATCTCAGTTATCTGGTTTGCCATCATCGTCTTTGCCACGCTGATGTACATCATCATGGATGGCTTTGATCTGGGCATCGGCCTGCTGTTTAACTTCGTGGGCGATGCGAAGGAGCGCGATGTGATGGTCAACAGCGTGGCGCCGGTCTGGGACGGCAATGAGACCTGGCTGGTGCTCGGCGGCGCGGGGCTGTTCGGCGCGTTTCCGCTGGCCTATGCGGTGATTATTGATGCGCTCACCATCCCCCTCACCGCGATGCTGATCGGCCTCATCTTTCGCGGCGTCGCCTTTGAGTTCCGCTTCAAAGCCACGCCGTCGCACCGCAAATTCTGGGATTACTCCTTTGCCGGCGGCTCTCTGCTCGCGACCTTCAGCCAGGGCTTGGTGGTGGGCGCCGTGATTAACGGCTTCGACGTTGAGGGGCGGCGTTTCGTTGGCTCCGCCCTTGACTGGCTCACCCCCTTCAATCTCTTCTGCGGTATCGGTCTGGTTGTGGCCTACACGCTGCTGGGCACCACCTGGCTCATTATGAAAAGTGAAGGCGCGCTGCAGGCCCGCATGCGCGAGCTGACCCGCCACGTGCTGCTGGCGCTGATGGTCGTCATCGCTGTGGTGAGCATCTGGACACCGCTCGGCTGGCAGTACGTTGCCGACCGCTGGTTTACCCTGCCCAACTTCTTCTGGTTCCTTCCGGTGCCTCTGCTGGTCGGGCTTTTCAGCGTGCTGATCTGGCGCCTGACCCGCAACCCGGCCAGTCACGCGCGCCCCTTCCTGCTGACGCTGGGGCTTATTTTCCTCGGGTTTAGCGGGCTCGGCATCAGCCTCTGGCCGAACATTATTCCGCCGCGCATCACCCTGTGGGAAGCTGCGGCCCCGCCTGCCAGCCAGCTGTTTATGCTGGTAGGCACGTTGCTGATTATTCCGGTGATCCTGGTTTACACCGCCTGGAGCTACTACGTCTTCCGGGGCAAAGTGTCGGATACTGAAGGCTATCACTGAGGAACTCTATGACCGACTGGCATACACGAGCCATTATTTATCAGATTGATACCGCGCTATTTTATGATTTGAACGGCGATGGCTGCGGGGACATCGCCGGGATCGCGGCCAAGCTGCGCTATATTCGCCGCATGGGGGCGACGGTCATCTGGATCACCCCGTTTTACCTCACGCCCTTTCTCGATGAAGGCTACGACGTCAGCGACCACCTCCAGGTGGATCCCCGCTTCGGAAAGCTGGCCGATATCATCGCTTTTATCGAACAGGCCCGCGAGCTGGGCATGCAGGTCATTATCGAGCTGCTGATCCAGCACACGTCGGACGCGCATCCCTGGTTCCAGCAGGCCCGCCGTAACCCGGCGTCACCCTATCGTGATTACTACCTCTGGTCGGATAACGACGAAGACGATACGCCCTCCATGTTTCCCGGCGTGGAGAAGAGCATCTGGACCTGGGACGACGAGGCGGGACAATACTACCGGCACATGTTTTATCGCCACGAGCCGGATCTAAACCTCACCTCGCCCGCGGTGCTTAAAGAGATTGAAAACATCATCCTCTTCTGGCTCAAGCTTGGCGTGTCGGGATTTCGCCTCGATGCCGCATCCCACCTCACCACCCAGGCAGGGAACGGTGATGAAAAAAAGGGTCTGTGGATCCTCGAGCATATGCGGCGTCTTATCGAAGAGCGCAATCCGGACGCGATCCTGCTTGGCGAAGTTGACGTAGACGTTGAGGCCTATAAAGACTACTTCGGCAATAACGACCGCCTGAATCTGGTGCTCAATTTCTGGCTCAACAAGTATTTCTACGTCAGCCTGGCCCGCAAAAGCGCCCGCCCGCTGCGCAATGCGGTGAAGAAGATGATCGTCCCGCCTGACTCCTGCTGTTTTGCCAACTGGCTGCGCAACCACGACGAGCTGGATCTGGAGGGCATCAGCCAGAAAGACAAACAGTTTGTCCTCGACACGTTCGCCCCTGATGAGGAGATGAACGTCTATCAGCGCGGGATCCGCCGCCGCCTGGCCCCGATGCTCAACGGCGATCGGAAGCGGCTGGCGTTCTGCCACGCGGTGCTGTTTTCCCTGCCGGGTGTCCCGGTGATGCGCTACGGCGACGAGATCGGCATGGGGGACGACCTGGAGCTGGAGGAGCGCTACGCCGTCCGCACCCCCATGCAGTGGGCGGGGTCACAGGGGGGCGGTTTCTCTGCAGCCGACCCTGAAAAATTTATCGCGCCGATTATCAATCATGGCCCTTACCGCTATCAGAAAGTCAACGTCGCCGATTCGCTGCTTCACCACAACTCGCTTCTGCACCGGATCATCGATATTGCCAATACCCGCTTGGAGTTCCCCGAAATTGCCGTTGCGCCCTTTCGCCTTATCACAATAGATGATGACGCGGTGCTGGGGCTCTATTACGAGACCGACGAGCGCAGCATCCTGACCTTCGTCAACTTCAGCAACCAGCCGGTGCAGTTCACCGCCAAAGGGATCCGCAACGCCACCTGGACCGCCTGTCTCGAGGACAAGCGCTACGATGACGCGCTGATTTGCGGTAAAACCGTTCAGCTCAGTCTTGGCGGCTACGGCTATCGCTGGTTCTGGACGCACCGTAGCGCGCTGCGCTGATTACGGTTTCCGGCGGGTTATCAGACGCGTCAGCACTATTCCCGCCACCGCGAGGGCGCCCAGCGCAACCTTACCCGGCATGCCGGAGGTGAAGGACGGTGCGCGGGTTTTCGCCTCGTTAGTAAAGCGGCCATGGATTTTATGCAGATCGTTAACCGGCTGGTCGAGATAGTCCCGACGATCCGGCGCGTTGAGATCGTCGGTCATCTGGCCTTCCCACGCCTTTTTCACCATCAGCCGGTCGAGAAAACCGGGGAAGAAAAATTGCCCGACAATTGACTGGATGGTGCTGCTGCCGACCCACAGCTCGCGAACCGGTTTTTGCGCCACCCTGAAGATGGCGCTGGCGGCCACCTCAGGCTCAAAGACAGGCGGCACCGGGCGCATCGCCCAGGCAAACTTGTTCCTCGCCCATTCGAACTGCGGGGTATTGAGCCCGGGCATCTGCACCATCGAAAGCTGAACCCGGCTGTTCTCATGCATCAGCTCGGTACGCACCGCGTCGGTGAACCCGCGGATCGCCGCTTTTGCCCCGCAGTAGGCTGACTGCAGCGGAATGGAACGGTAGGCCAGCGCGGACCCCACCTGGATTATTACGCCCCTGTCGCGCGGAACCATAAGTTCGAGCGCGGCGCGAGTGCCGTTCACGTGGCCGAGGTACGTCACCTCAGTCACGCGGCGAAACTCGTCCGGCGTGAGGGTTCGGAACGGTGCCAGAACGGCCCCCATGGCGTTGTTCACCCAGACATCAATCGCGCCGAGGCGATACTCAATTTCGTTAGCGGCATCCACCACCGCCTGGCTGTCAGCGACGTCCGCCTGCACGGCGTGGGCATTAACGCCAAAGCGCCGTAATTCCTCCTGGGTAGAGTGCAGGCTGGCTTCATCGCGGGCAATGAGCCCCACGTCGTAACCCGCCTTTGCAAAGTGCAGCGCCGTGGCTTTTCCCACGCCCGCCGTCCCGCCGGTAATGACTATGACAGCCATAGAACCTCCAACTGAGTTTTATCCGTTAATCCCGTCCGACAACGTTGTCACAAGTTCAGCCAGCGAGTAATGCACCGCTTTTTCGACCACGTCCTGACAGTCACCGGAGAAAAGCACGGTGCGGGTCTTCGTCTCGCCGCGTATGTTCCACGCAAAGCAGACCGTCCCCGCCGCCGTGCCGTCGTCGCCCCCTTCCGGGCCCGCGTAGCCGCTGATGGCGATGCTGATATCCGCCTGGGCGATGTCGCGGATACTGGCGGCCATCTCGGTTACCGTCTGCTCGCTCACGGCCGTAAACCGCTCAAGCGTCTCAGGGCGCACGCCGAGGATCCGCGCTTTGGCTTCATCGCTGAACACGACCAGGCCGACATCATAAAATTCGGCGGTGTTTTCCTCTGCGCAAAGCGCCACCGAGAGCTTTCCGCCCGTGCAGGATTCCGCGGTGGTTAAGCGAAGCCCGAGATCGGTTAATTTGCTCGCCAGCTTTTTCGTCAGTTCACCCACGGTATTATTGCTGTCGTGAAAAAGATTGCTCATCTTGCCGCCTCTTATTTCTCGAAAGGAATGATTGAAATATGGCCATTGCGCTCAAGTATGGCATATTTAATGTCGCTTATTTCCGTAATACCATTATTTTGACGCGCGGACACCAGAATATCATCACAGGACACGTCAACTTTTTTCAGTTTATCGGCTAACGGCACGCCGTTCTCAACAAGAATAACAGGAGTGCCATCCAGAATATTCTCAACCGGCGAGAAATATTTCTTCATCAGCCCGAAAATAATATCCACTACCACCAGCGTGGTAATAGTAATCATCGCGCCGGCCACGGAAAAATCTTGTCCGAGAAGCGCCTGCTGCGTGGCTTCACTAATTATAAGGAGCAGAATGAGATCGAAGCTGGTCATCTGCAGCAGCGCGCGACGCCCGGCCACTTTAAATACCACCACCAGAAACAGATAAATAGCCAGCGCGCGAAAGACCATATCCATATCAGCCTCCTAGGGGTAAATAAATTGCCAGATGTTAATTTCCGGCTCGCTGTTGACGCGGAAGACGGTGTTCCATTTACCGGCTCTGGAAGGTGTCGTGAAGAGTAACACGGAGAAGCTGTCGGTTTTTTTCAGGTTGTTATAGACAAAAAAGAGGGTCTTTCCGCGGCTGAACATAGCATCCGGCTACGGCCAGACGCTGCCGGGCTCATACGCATCGCTGCTCTCGCTGGCCATGCTGAGGACATACTTCCCCTCCGTTTGCACCGGAAACGCGAGCGCCATCCGCGTCTCTGTCTCCCGTCGCCCAAAGCGTTCATAGTTTATAGTCAATGATTTAGCAGAATTCGTTTTGACAGTATCACTGACCATTCCGCTGGAAAAAAAACCGGCAATCGCCGCGACGATAATACCCAGCAGAACAATAAAACCCACCTGACGAAACGCGTATTCAAATGTCAGCAAACGGTAACTCTCATCTATCCCGGGTAACTTTTCATTTTCACGCTTCATGGCCATCGTCACCGTTTCGCTTATTATCCGATAATTTTGATTTCTAACGCGAATGTTTTTAGGACTTATCACATTTGCCACATAAAGGAATAGCAACAATACTTAATAAGTCAAGACACGCAAAATGAAGGATATCGGATGAAATTATCACTTATTTCCGCTTTATTGATATTTTTGGTTCCGGCCGCATGGGCAGATAATAACGGGGGTTTACAAAAAGGCGAAGCGCCACCGCCTCCCCACGCGCTTGATAGCGGATATCGCGGAACCGACGACGCGCGTATTATGACCATCAGGCAGGCAAAAGAATTGCATGATGGTGCGACAATTTCATTACGCGGTAATCTTATTGACGGGAGCGGCGATAAGTTTGTATTTCAGGATAAAACCGGAAAAATCGACGTTATTATTCCCCAGGCAGTCTTCGACGGCAGAACGGTAAAACCCGACCAGATGATCGGTATCAACGGTTCGCTTGATAAAAAATCATCTCCTGCCGTCGTCCGTGTCGATCGTTTGCAGAAATAATTCAGCGAAGCGTTAACGCTGCAGTTATCCATCAAATCTCACCCCTTGGCTTAAGGAGTCAGCTATGAGTGATACTAAACAACGTACGAACGCTTACCCGCAGCCCCCGTTCCCGGAACAGCCGCAAACGCCGCCGGGACTGGCATCCGAAATGCAGCCTGTACCCGACCACGGGGAAACAAGCTACAAAGGACATGGCCGCCTGGCCGGCAAAAAAGCGCTGATTACCGGTGGTGACTCCGGTATTGGTCGCGCGGTCGCTATCGCCTATGCTCGTGAAGGCGCTGACGTTGCCATTAACTACCTGCCTGAAGAGGAAAAAGACGCCGCTGAGGTCATCGACCTGATTGAAGCCGAAGGTCGCAAGGCTATCGCGCTGCCGGGAGACGTCCGGGACGAAACCTTCTGTCAGAATCTGGTCGAAGAAGCCGTGTCGAAACTGGGCGGGCTGGACATTCTGGTCAACAATGCCGGTCGTCAACAGTACCGTGAATCGCTTGAGGAACTGACCACGGAAGATTTTGACGCAACGTTTAAAACCAACGTTTACGCCCCTTTCTGGATCACCAAGGCGGCGCTGCGCCACCTGAAAGCGTCGTCCGTTATCATTAATACCTCGTCCGTTCAGGCGGTGAAGCCTAGTCCCGTGCTGCTGGACTACGCCCAGACGAAAGCCTGTCTGGCGGTGTTTACCAAATCCTTAGCCAAACAGCTGGGTCCGAAAGGCATCCGCGTCAACGCGGTTGCCCCTGGCCCTTACTGGACGGTACTGCAATCCAGCGGCGGACAGCCGATGGAAAAAGTGAAGGAGTTCGGTGGCGACACCCCGCTGGGACGTCCGGGCCAGCCCGTCGAGATAGCCCCGCTGTACGTCACGCTGGCCTCGGATGAATGTTCATTCACGTCCGGCCAGGTGTGGTGTTCCGATGGCGGTGACGGCGTGATCTAAACCGGTAAACGATCCCCCTCCGCAATGAGCAATAAATGAACAAGGATGTTCGCTTTTATTCCCCCGCCAAAAAACATGTTGTAACTCAAACAGATCAAATGTTAAAAATATTTTGCTATCAGGTTATCAAAATTAAACAACTTAACTTGTCACCCGCATCGCTCTGTTTTTAACATCGCCTATGGAAAAAAATGGTCTGTTCAGTCAGCGCATACGCTTGCGCCATTTGCATACATTTGTGGCCGTCGCTCAACAGGGAACGCTGGGGCGTGCGGCTGAAACTCTCAACCTGAGCCAGCCTGCGCTTTCAAAAACCCTCAACGAGCTGGAACAGCTGACCGGTGCCCGCCTTTTTGACCGCGGCCGGCTGGGGGCGCAGCTTACCATCGTGGGCGAACAGTTCCTCACGCACGCCGTGAAAGTGCTGGATGCGCTCAATACCGCAGGCCAGTCCCTGCACCGAAAAGAAGAGCAAACCAGTGAGGTGGTGCGCGTGGGTGCTTTGCCTACCGCGGCGCTGGGCATCCTTCCGCCCGTTATCGGCCAGTTCCACAAGCAGCAGCGACATACTACGATTCAGGTTGCCACCATGAATAACACCATGCTGCTCGCGGGGCTGAAATCGGGCGAACTGGATCTCGGAATCGGTCGCATGTCCGACCCTGAGCTGATGGGCGGCCTCAACTATGAACTGCTGTTCCTGGAATCCCTGAAGCTGGTGGTTCGTCCCGATCACCCCCTGCTGCAGGACACGGTCACGTTAAGCCGCGTTATGGAATGGCCGGTAGTGGTCTGCCCAAAAGGGACCGTTCCCCGCCAGACCGCCGAAACCTTGCTGCAAATGCAGGGGTGTACGCTACCCTCAGGATGTATCGAAACGCTGTCGGCCTCGCTTTCGCGCCAGCTTACGCTGGATTATGACTACGTCTGGTTCGTCCCCTCCGGCGCGGTGAAAGATGATTTACGTCAGGGAACGCTGATCGCCCTGCCGATTACCTCCCCTGGCCCCGGTGAACCTATCGGCATTTTGACCCGCGTAGACACCCCGCTTTCTACGGGCGCGCAGACGCTTCTGAGCGCCATCCGCAAATCGATGCCGGTTTAAAACCTTTCGCCCCTCCCCTAACCCTCTCCCCTCAGGGGCGAGGGGTCTGTCCTGTGCGTTAATCAAATAATGCGGAATAAATCATTAACAATTGCGCAAAACAATTTAACAGTTTTATCATAGCGGCGAATTCACCAAATGGTTCGCAAAGCATTTTGTAACTCCGAATTCACCCGTATTAATCATTCTTCCCTCCGCATTTATTACCCAACTGGTACATACCCAGCACGACGGGGGGATCTTAAGGAGACAGAAATGGCATTTGGCAGCGCGCCACGTGGGATACCGCGTATCCTGCAGTGGCTTCTTGCCGGACTGATGTTGCTCATCGGTCTGGCAGTCGGCGGGCTGGGCTTTAAGCTCGTCACCGTAGGCGGAAGTGGATACTTCCTGATTATGGGCGTGGTGATGGTGATTGCCGCGATCCTGATTTTCCTCAATCGCAGCAGCGGGATCGTGCTTTACGGCATCGCCTTTATTGCCTCGCTGTTCTGGGCGGTAAGCGATGCGGGCTGGGACTTCTGGCCGCTCTTCTCCCGCCTGTTTACCTTTGCCGTACTGGCCTTCCTCTGCGCCATCGTCTGGCCTTTCCTGCGCGCGGCAAACCACAGCGCCGCGAACAAGGCTCCCGCTTTTGGCGTCGCGGCCGTGCTCGCGGTGGCGATGCTGGTCAGCCTGGGCTGGATGTTTAAGCCGCAGACCCTCGTGGCAGCGAACGAGCCCGTTCCGGTGAAACCCGTCGCCCCCGGCGAGCAGCAAAAGAACTGGGAGCACTGGGGCAATACCACCCACGGCGACCGTTTCGCCGCGCTGGACCAGATTAACAAGCAAAATGTCCGCGATCTGAAAGTCGCCTGGGTTGCGCACACCGGCGATATTCCGCAGAGCAACGGCTCCGGCGCGGAAGATCAGAACACGCCATTGCAGATTGGCGACACGCTATACGTCTGTACCCCATACAGTAAAGTTCTGGCGCTGGACGTGGATTCCGGCAAAGAAAAATGGCGCTACGATTCCAAAGCCACGGCGCCTAACTGGCAGCGCTGCCGCGGTCTGGGCTATTTTGAAGACCATTCCAGCGTGACAACGTCACAGGCAGAAATACAGCCTGCGGCATGCCCTCGCCGCCTGTTCCTGCCGACCACCGACGCCCGCCTGATTGCCATCAACGCGGATACCGGCAAGGTCTGCGAAGACTTCGGCGACCATGGCACCGTGGATCTGAGCATCGGCATGGGCGAGATCAAGCCCGGATATTATCAGCAGACCTCCACGCCGCTGGTCGCCGGCAATGTTGTCGTCGTCGGCGGTCGCGTCGCGGATAACTACTCAACCGGCGAACCGCCGGGCGTGGTGCGCGCCTACGACGTGCACACCGGTAAGCTGGCGTGGGCGTGGGACCCGGGTAATCCGAACCTGACCGGCCTGCCGCCGGAAGGCCAGACCTACACCCGCGGCACGCCGAACGTCTGGTCAGCGATGTCCTACGACGCTAAGCTGAACCTGATCTACCTGCCAACCGGCAACGCCACCCCGGATTTCTGGGCGGGCGAACGTACCGCGCTGGATGATAAGTACAGTTCCTCCATCGTCGCCGTCGACGCGACCACCGGTCAGGTGCGCTGGCATTTCCAGACAACCCATCACGACCTGTGGGACTTTGACCTGCCTTCCCAGCCGCTGCTGTACGATCTGCCTGACGGTAAAGGTGGCACCACGCCTGTGCTGGTGCAGACCAGCAAGTAGGGCATGATCTTCATGCTTAACCGCGAAACCGGCAAGCCGGTGGCGAAGGTAGAAGAACGTCCCGTTCCGGCGGGTAACGTTGAAGGTGAACGCTACTCTCCGACCCAGCCGTATTCCGTTGGCATGCCGATGATTGGCAACCAGACGCTGACCGAATCCGACATGTGGGGCGCGACGCCTGTCGACCTGCTGCTGTGCCGCATTCAGTTTAAAGAGATGCGCCATCAGGGCGTCTTCACGCCGCCGGGTCTCGACCGTTCCCTGCAGTTCCCTGGCTCACTCGGCGGGATGAACTGGGGCAGCGTCTCCGTTGACCCGAACAACAGCCTGATGTTCGTCAACGATATGCGCCTGGGCCTGGCAAACTACATGGTGCCGCGCGCTAACGTGGCGAAAAACGCCAGCGGCATCGAGATGGGCATCGTACCGATGGACGGGACGCCGTTCGGCGCGATGCGCGAACGCTTCCTGTCGCCGCTGGGCATTCCGTGCCAGAAGCCGCCGTTTGGCACCATGTCGGCCGTTGACCTGAAAACCGGCAAGCTGGTGTGGCAGGTGCCTGTCGGCACGGTGGAAGATACCGGCCCGCTGGGCATTCGTATGCACATGCCAATCCCAATCGGTATGCCGACGCTGGGCGCTTCGCTCTCTACCCAGTCCGGTCTGCTGTTCTTCGCCGGCACGCAGGATTTCTACCTGCGCGCGTTTGATACCGCCACCGGGAAAGAGATCTGGAAAGACCGCCTGCCGGTCGGCAGCCAGTCCGGCCCGATGACCTACGTGTCGCCGAAAACCGGTAAGCAGTACATCATCATTAACGCCGGGGGCGCCCGCCAGTCTCCGGATCGCGGGGATTACGTTATCGCGTACGCGTTACCCGATAAGCAATAAGATGTGAAAAAGGGACCGAAAGGTCCCTTTTTTGTAGGTCAGATTTTGTAGGTCGGGTAAGCGAAGCGCCACCCGACACTGCCGAAACTCAGAACGTCTCCCAGTTATCCCCGGAAACCGTCGCCGCCGGGCGCAACGGTGCGTTCTTCGCCACTGGCGCAGACGTCACCGCGCGGCCCGACTTTGCACCGCTCAGACGAAACGCCCCGACCGCCTCGGTCAGACGCGCGCCCTGTTCTTCCAGAGACGCCGCCGCCGCGGAGGCTTCTTCCACCAGCGAGGCGTTCTGCTGGGTCACTTTATCCATCTCAGAAATCGCCTGGCTCACCTGAACAATACCGCGGCTCTGCTCGTCGGACGCGGCGGCAATCTCCAGCATGATGTCGGTCACGCGTTTAACCGCTTCGACGATTTCATTCATGGTGTTACCGGCAGCCACCACTTCACCGGAGCCCTGGTCGATCAGCGAGACCGATTCGTTAATCAGGCTTTCGATCTCTTTTGCAGCATTCGCACTGCGGCTTGCAAGGGTTCGGACTTCGCTAGCCACCACGGCAAACCCGCGCCCCTGCTCGCCCGCCCGCGCCGCTTCTACCGCCGCGTTAAGCGCCAGGATATTGGTCTGGAACGCAATGCTGTTGATGACGGCGGTGATCTCGGAGATTTTTTTCGAACTGGTGGAGATATTGCCCATGGTTTTGACCACGCCGGAGACCATCTGGCCGCCGCGGCTGGCTTTCCCGGAGGCATCTTCCGCCAGCTTGCTGGCATGATGGGCGTTATCGGCATTCTGTTTCACCGTCGCGGTGAGCTGTTCCATGCTTGCGGCGGTTTGCTCAATGGCCGCAGCCTGCTGTTCGGTACGCGAAGAGAGATCGGTGTTACCGGCAGAAATCTCGCTCGTGCCGCGGTAGATCTCCTCCGCCCCCTGACGTACGGTGCCCACGGTATTTTCCAGCGAGTGCTGCATGGTTTGCAGATCGCGCGTCAGGCGGCCAATTTCGCTGCGCCCGGCCACGTCGTCCGGCATCGTCAGGTCGCCTTTGGCGATATTCTCGATACGTTTCGCTGCACGCTGCAAAGGATTGATTACCGTACGGCGCAGCACGACAAAGGTCATCGCCGTCAGCACCAGCGCCAGCGCAAACGCGCCCACCATAAACATCAGGCCCAGCTGCGTGCGGCTGTGCGCCTGCGCCGTCAGCGCATTGGCACGCTCGGTACGGATCTTAATCGCCTTTAGCAGCACGGCGTTGTAAGCGTCATCCAGCGGACGCGCCGTTTCGTTTTCGTGGTTGATAATCGCTTCGAACATGCCGTTTTTGGCAAATTTCACCATCGGCTGCATGCCCGAGATATAGGCGTCGTAGCGTGCTTTCAGATCAGCGTCCAGCGCTTCGTCTGAAGAGGTGCGCACCGTACGGTTCATATAGGCGGTAAAGCTATCCTGGGACTGCTTAATGCGCTTTTCCGCCTCGCTGATGTTCTGCTTCATCGCATCCATCTCCGCGATACGGCTTGCCGCACCGGCGTGGATCAGATTGATACGTGCGGTTCGCAGATGGTTTGAGCTGTTCGACAGCCCCATACGCACCTGAATTTCGGATGTGACATCCTGCTGATCGTTATCGGCCTGCAGCAGGAAATACCCCGCCAGACCCGAGCTCAAGGCGAACAGAAGAATAATGCCACCGAGAATGGAGGAAAACAGCGGAACCAGCCTGATGTGATGCAAGAAGCTCAGCTTGTGCTGCGCCTGCATCGAAGTAGTGTTGTCCATGACCGTCGACTCTCTTGTAGGTAAGATGCGTAAAAACACGCCTGTTAAATAGTCATCGGCACGGCAGAGATTTAGATTACGGCTAAAAACGCCGCACTGGTCACACTTTAGAGAAGATTATTAAAGAAACGCCAGCGGTGAAAAACCGCTGGCAGAAGAGTTACTTGTCGCCGAAATGAATGACGGTACGGATGGATTTTCCTTCGTGCATCAGATCAAACGCGTCGTTGATCTGCTCCAGCGGCAAACGGTGGGTAATGAACGGATCGAGCTGAATCTTGCCGACCATAGCATCTTCAACCATACCCGGAAGCTGAGTACGGCCCTTCACGCCGCCAAACGCGGAACCGCGCCACACGCGACCGGTGACCAGCTGGAATGGACGGGTTTTAATCTCCTGGCCCGCGCCGGCCACGCCAATGATGATGCTCTCGCCCCAGCCTTTGTGGCAGCATTCGAGCGCGGAACGCATCACGTTCACGTTGCCGATACATTCGAAGCTGAAGTCAACGCCGCCATCGGTCATGTCAACAATGACATCCTGAATCGGTTTTTCGTGATCCTTCGGGTTAACGAAATCGGTCGCGCCCATTTCACCCGCGAGCTTGAATTTCTCCGGGTTGGTGTCGACCGCGATGATACGACCGCCTTTCGCCTGCACCGCGCCCTGAATCACCGCCAGACCAATGCCGCCGAGACCGAACACCGCAACGGTGTCGCCCTCTTTGACTTTTGCCGTGTTATGCACCGCGCCGATACCGGTGGTCACGCCGCAGCCCAGCAGGCAGACTTTATCCAGCGGCGCCTGCGGATTTACCTTCGCCAGCGAGATCTCCGCACAAACGGTGTATTCGCTGAAGGTGCTGGTGCCCATGTAGTGATAAACAGGCTCGCCGTTATAGGAGAAACGGGTGGTACCGTCCGGCATCAGCCCTTTCCCCTGGGTAGCGCGAACCGCCTGGCAGAGGTTGGTTTTACCGGATTTACAGAACTTACACTCGCCGCACTCCGCCGTGTACAGCGGGATAACGTGATCGCCAGGCTTCAGGCTGGTCACGCCCTCGCCCACTTCCACCACAATCCCGCCGCCTTCATGACCCAGCACTGCCGGGAAGACGCCTTCCGGATCGTCACCGGAGAGCGTAAACGCATCGGTATGGCACACGCCGGTATGGGTGATTTTGATCAGCACTTCGCCTTTCTTCGGCGGTGCCACGTCGATTTCAACGATTTTCAGCGGCTGGCCGGGACCAAATGCAACTGCAGCGCGAGATTTCATATTGTCTTCCCTTATTGTCAGGTCTGTGGGTTTATTTTAGATAAGAGCGCAGCAAATGGCCGACTTCTGCCATGCGTACGGCTCGCTGATCCGGCGTGGTTTCCCCCGTCACCAACTCATCTTTGAGGTGAATTTCAACCATTTCGCCCATCAGGCCATTGGCAGCCCCGCGCACGGCGGCGATTTGCTGCAGGATGGCCAGACAGGGATCGCCCGACTCCAGCGCGCGTTCAAGGGCCTCAACCTGGCCCCGAATGCGGCGGACGCGAGTAAGAATACGTTTTTTATCTTCGGGTGAATGCGGCATACGCCCTCCTGATACTATAGGGGGGTATGGTACCTATTTTATCCTTGATATGTAAACACTCTGTTTTTTATGGTTAATGCGCATTTCGTTAACGTTACGTATTACTCCGGCAGCGCTATCCCTGAAATCTCAGTACAAATATTAATGAGACGATCCTGCAATGCGACGTCGTGCGCCTGCGGATTAGCCGTCATGCGCTTCATGTGATAGAAATATTTCCCCGTTACGTCAGTCTCAGAATCACGGCTGGCGGCAAGCCAGGCCTGGGTCAGGTGCGCCTGGTCCATATCGTCCGGGGCATGCGGCCCCCCCATCTTTGTCGGCACCCAGCCAGGCTCGAGGCTGTTACTACGCACATCACGCCAGCGACGCGCCAGAGCAAAAGCCAGCATAGCGTCGTGCAATTTACTCTCCGCATAGGCGTCGGCCCCATTCCAGCGACGTTTGCGCCAGAGAATATCATCCAGGTTTGCCCGGGCATGATGATGCATACCCGAACTCAGGTAGACGAGGCGATGCGGACGTTCAATCACCGCGGTGAGGATGTAAGCCGAGAGCGTGTTGATCGCGAAAACGTGCGGCAGCCCGTCTCGGGTCACGCGATACGCTTCATTGTAGCCAACGGCAGCATTGTGGATGACGGCATCGAAGCGTCCCAGGGCGTTGACATGTAATGCCGTTTGCCTGGCACCTTCCATTGTCTCCAGGTCACCGACAACGACGGCTTCAGCCTGGGGTAAGGCACGGAGGGCCTCTTCTGCA
This sequence comes from Enterobacter cloacae complex sp. P16RS2, assembly GCF_014982155.1. Taxonomy (NCBI): domain Bacteria; kingdom Pseudomonadati; phylum Pseudomonadota; class Gammaproteobacteria; order Enterobacterales; family Enterobacteriaceae; genus Enterobacter; species Enterobacter cloacae complex sp. P16RS2. The sequence continues at coordinate 75,471 of NZ_JADCKW010000029.1, forward strand.
CGGTTCGCATTACGCGCGTGCAATACAACCTGGTGTCCTTGCTGAACCAGCAGTTCAGCTGCCATCAGACCCAGGCCTGTGGACGAACCGGAAATAAAAATGCGTGACATATAATTTCTCCAGATTATTAAACCGACAGCAAGCGCTGCCGGCTCGGATATTAATTCAGGATTGCTGCATGCGAGACGCGCTCGCAATCAGCGCCCCCAGCAGCGCACAGGCCGCACCAGACAGATATACAGCGGCATAACTAAACTGACCGGCGATCAGGCCAGCTACTGGCCCGGCGATCCCATAAGCGACATCCAGAAATGCAACGAATGCGCCCATTGCGCTGCCGCGGTTGGCTTGTGGAACACGTCTCAAGGCTTCGACGCCCAGTGCGGGGAAAACCAGTGCACAGCCCAGACCGGTAACCAGAGCACCTGCAAGAGCCATCCATTCGTTTGAACCCAACCACAATATTGCCTGGCCAAGCGCTTCAACCACCAGTGACCAAACCGCAACGCGATAGCCGCCTGTTTGGTCTGGTAGATGCCCCAGGGCGAGGCGAATGAAAATAAAACCCAGACCAAACGCAGTCATCACCAGGCCGGCGTTCTGCCAGTGATGTGCCGCAAAGTACAGCGAGGCAAAAGTGGTTAGTCCTGACAACCCAACGCCCTGCAGCATTAATCCCAGCCCTTCGCGCCAGATGCGCCCTACTACGCGATGGAATGGCAGTCGCGGACCTCCAGGCGATATATATAATGTGGTACAAAATGCAACCAGAGCGGCTAACATCGGTGCAGCAATACAGGCAATCATCGCCATAGCGAGGCTGTAATGCTGATATAACGCCATGCCAACAGGAGCACCAATCGACAGCGCCGCGAACATCGCGATGCCGGTCCAGGACATGGACATACCGGCGCGCTGAGGGCCAACTGAGGCAATGGCCCAGGACACGCATCCCGTCACGAACTGACTTTCGCCAAAACCGGCCATCAGACGACCTGCGATAACAATGCAAAGGGTTGCAGCAGGCGATAAATCCGTTACCGAAGCCACCAGATACAGCGCCCCTGCTATCGCTGAAAGGATTGCTCCCTGCAGAGCAGAACGTTTACCGCCCTGCTGGTCCGTAACCCGTCCGGCATAGCCGCGGGTCAGGACGGTGGCCAGAAACTGGATGCCGACCACCAGTCCCACAACCAGGTTGCTGAAGCCGAGATGACCATGGATGAACAATGGAATCACCGGCAGTGGCAGTCCGACTGCCAGATAGCCAAAGAAAAGTGCGGCAATAACGCCCGTTGCCGGGCGGGGAAGCAGGACGCGCGGGGTGTTATCCTCCGCGAGCCGCTTAATGGCGACGGCTCCCATGTCATTATCCTTTATGAAATATGATTAAGTGGGTTGAACGGCCCGGTGTATCAGGCCGCTCTGTCATCAGGATGCTTTAAAAAGATCGATGTGAAAGCCGCTGGCGTTGAGCAGGTAATCACGAGAAGCGGTTATCTCTGTACTGAGCGCCGCCAGATCAATATCCATCAATTTGCCCGCACGTTTACGAAGCTGGCCGGCCACCATCACGGTATCTACATCAGACCGCTCTATCGCCTGCACGACGGTACCAATGACGTTGGAAACCGGGAAAACAGCGGCTCCGCTGGTGCGAACCATGATAATGTCGGCCTGCTTGCCTGGCGTAAGGGTGCCAATCTGATCCTCCAAACCGGCCGCACGCGCGCCATTAACCGTTGCTGCTTTCAGGACCTCCTCGGCCGTGATGGGTGACGGCACATTGTCCTCACCACGGAAGCGACGGTAGCGCATAGCCGATCGCTGTTGCCCGAACAGAGCGTGCATTTCCCCGAACATATCGCTGCCAAAGGCAGTATCAAGGTCAATGCCCAGTGCCGGGGTCAAGCCGCGATCGACAGCCTGCTGGTAGGCAAAACTTTCATCGTCGAAGCCAAATAGCGCATCCGACCGTGGATTGACCGTGATGTTTACTCCTGAATCGGCCAGGAGCTTCCAGGTATCCTGAGGAACCCTTGAACAGTGGTTGAAGATGTTATGTGTGCCCAGTACGCCCGGCCTGGCAAACTCAGGGCCGAGATTGGCGAGATCGCCGATGAATTCGGTCAGAATACGCATGTCGAGTTTGCGAGCGACCTTCCACCAGTCAAGATTGAGCTGACCAAACAGACCAACGTGTACAAGGCTGTCACTTGTATTCCAGCTTCGCGAGAGTCGCTCCAAATCGGCAGGCAAATGCGCCGATGAAGCTTCTTTATCCATTGCTGCACCGACCATATGTAACGCACGGATGCCGCTTTCCTTTAGAGCATCTAATGCTGCATCAGTATGCTCGGGGCTGCGCGAGTTGTGGCAGGCATCAATGATGGTAGTAATACCGGCATCCAGTGAGGCAAGTGCCGTGAGCCTGGTACTCAGGTACATGTCCAGAGGACGATAATGTTTGCCCAGTTTCTCTGCGACCACATCAATGTAATCAAACAGATCGTCGACATTTGGCATCATGCGGCGCATTACGCCAAGCCACATATGGTGATGAGCATCCACCAGGCCGGGCATAACGATATTGCCAGCTGCATCAATCACCAGGGCATCATCCGCCTGCAGTTCCGGACCCACAGCTGCGATACGGTCGCCATGGACGAGAACATCGCCCACGGAGAGGTTGGGTATATCGGCATCCAAAGTAAGGATGATGCCACCTTTAAAAAGAGTGCGCGTCGTTGTCATTTCGTATTCCTCAGGGTTAAGTGATGCCGTTCGTTGCGAGGTTTGCCCAGCAGGGGACAGGGAAAATAGCGCCTGGCAACGAATTGGCTGACACAATAAGTTGCGCACCATTTTTGATAAAGGTAGTTTTATGAAAATTATATTTGAATAAATTCAAAGGTGAGTCTCTATGAGTTTTGACGGAAGGCTACTGTCAGGATTGAGCGTGTTGGCCGCAGTTGTCGAGGCGGGTAGTTTCAGTCGCGCTGGCGAGGTGCTGGGACTGTCCGCTTCTGGCGTGAGCAGATCGATAGATCGCCTTGAAGAGAGGCTCGGTGTGCGTTTGCTAAACCGTACGACGCGTACGATGAACCTGACGAACGAAGGCCGGGCTTTGTATGAGCGCGCCTCGCCACACCTTGAAGGTATTGAAGTTGCGGCAAGCTACGTATCCGGTGCCGCCATTGCTGTACGAGGATCATTACGGGTCAGCGTTAATCCAATCTTCGCTCGTTATATTTTGGCCCCGAAACTGCCTCTTTTGCGCGAACGTCACCCGGAACTGGAACTAACAGTAGTGCAGCAGCCTGACGTAGGGGATCTTGTGACAGAGGGTATAGATGTTGCGGTGCGTTTCGGTCCGCAGCTCCCCTCAACTATTTCTTCGAAATTGCTCTTTCAGACGCGCGTACTCACTGTGGCATCACCGGCATATCTGAAACGGCATGGTCGACCTGAGCATCCTGAAGAACTAGTTACGCATGAGTGCATCCAGTATATCGATCCTCGCCGCGGGAAACCGTTTGAGTGGGAATTCCGTCGTGATCGCGAAGTACTGGCTATTGATACTCATGGTCATTTGACGACAACCGATGTAGACCTGATGGTGCAATCCTGCGTAAGTGGTGTTGGCATTGCTCAGGTACTTTCACTCAGCGTTACGCAATTGATCGCTGACGGAATGCTGGTCGAACTTTTCCCGGAATGGCCAGGCGAAACCTATCCGCTGTATATCACGCGGCCATCTCGTCGACTGCCCCCCGCTGCTGTCGAAGCCTTTATGGAATTTTGCGCTGAAATTTGCGCAAATCATGAAGCGAACTGAAAAAAACTATCAGCTGTTGGCCGCACTTTAGCGGCGAGCAGCTGATAGCCTCAGCGATACTCACGAAATTTGTCTGTTCACAAACATGACCCCATTCATTTATTCCTTATTCAATAGTATTTGTTCTGGCTTTAAATCCTTTTCCATCATTACCTCTCATAAAATTTTGTAGCTTAGAAAATTTTGATTATGACAAACCTAATATAAGTATAGGAAGTGAGTCTTCATTCATCATTCATCATTCATCATTCATCATTCATCATTCATCATTCAGCAGTATCATAGGTACGACGGAACGATTAATGCCGTACAACGATATACCGCCAGTATACCCTCTCCATAATCAGCAAGATCGGTCAGGATTTTGGCCGTTCGGGAAGGCAAAGTAGGTCATCAGGAGGATGCAATGAACGATGAAATCAAAACGGCTTACCGCGAGCGCTTCACGACGGTGTGCGACTATATCGCCCAACATCTCGATGAACCGCTTACGCTGGAGTTGCTCAGCGCGTTAGCCTGCTGTTCGCCTTATCATTTTCACCGGCAGTTCCTGGCGTTTAGCGGCCAGCCTTTGTATCGCTATATTCAGTGGTTGCGCCTGCGTCGTGCGTCCTGGCGACTGGCGTTTAATCCTCAGGATAAGGTGATTGATATTGCGCTCGATGCCGGGTTCCAGAGCCCTGAATCGTTCAGTCGCGCCTTCAGAAACGCGTTTGGAAAAAGCCCGCGTCAGTTTCGGCAGCAGCCGGACTGGCTGAACTGGCACCAGCGCGTACCGAAAATGACCTTCCAGGAGCAAAAAACAATGGAAATTAAAATTGTTGATTTCCCACAGACCCAAGTGGCAATGCTGCAGCACCGTGGTAGCCCGGTTCGGGTTAATGACAGCGCGGCGAAATTTATTGCATGGCGTAAAACTACGGGCTTATCGCCAGTACACGAAAGCAGTACGTTTGGCATTGCCTGGGATGACCCGGCAACCACACCCGCAGACGCCTTTCGTTTCGATATCTGCGGTAGTATCTCTGAAGCGATACCAGAAAATGAATTCGGGGTTTGCAGTGGCGAAATCGACGGTGGACGTTACGCTGTTGGCCGTCACACGGGGTCTCTGGATACCATTTCCGCCACGGTGTGGGCGATGTTTCGCGACTGGCTACCGGCCAGCGGCGAAACGCTGCGCGATGCCCCGGTATTTTTCCACTACCTCAACTTCATTCACGAGGTGCCAGAACATGCGCTGCAAACGGATATCTACCTGCCGTTAAATTGACTCTCCCTTATTGACCGCCATGTATGCCGGGTGGCATTGCGCTTGCCCGGCCTACAGTCTCCTGCCAGCCTGCGCGATCGGTGAAAAAATCAAACACACCTTTAGATAAAGGCTACTTATTCTGGCATACGTTACAAGGTAGTATTCAGACACATGACGAGTAAAGTTGTAACTTAATAGTCGCAGTACCTCTAATGCAGATAAACCAACCCTCGGAGATAAAATGCTGGTATTTTTAACAATGTTTATATTTTCACTGACGCTTTCATTTTCTCCTGGCCCCGTTAATATGGTGATTATATCGTCTGGTGCCGTTCACGGCTTTAGAAAGACCTTCTCATTTGTCTCCGGTGCAACGATAGGGTTTACGTTATTACTTATCTTTATATGTTTCGGCTTTTACGCTGCAATCGAAAAATATCCACAATTTTTCCGGTATCTTAATATTGCCGGTTCTTTATTTATCATGTATCTGGGCTATAAGATAGCGTCGTCACGGTCCGATATGTCATTAACAAAAACGGATTCACCCGGTTTTATTCAGGGTTTTGTCATGCAGTGGATCAACCCCAAAGCATGGACCGCGTGCGCATCAGGGGCTGCGATGTTTTCTGAACCCTCAACCCCTGTGACAGCATCCGTCTTTATCGCGGTCTATTTTTTTGTCTGTTACCTGTCGCTTTCTGCATGGGCATTGATGGGAGAAAAAGTATCGGTGCTGCTCAGGAGCACGCGGCAGCTCCGGACGTTTAACGTGTTGATGGGCGGACTGCTGCTTATTACGGCGTGTTACATGCTCTTTTTAGCGTTTTAAACCCGTTATAACGCGTGAAACTCAATTGCGTTATAAATATCATTAATCAATTTGTAGGCAATACTGCTGGTCGACATATTAGAAGGCCATACGGCATAGACTTTCAGCGGATCTAATGACCAGTCAGGCAGTATTTCCTGCATTTCTCCGCGCTTAACATCCTCCTCGCTTAAATAGCGAGGAGGTGCTGCGAGACCAATTTGTTGTCTGGCAAGGGCATAGGCGGCTTCGACATTATCTACATACACCGTGGGCGTATACGTTACGACAGCCACTTCTCCATTTTTATGCCGGAATTCCCGGTTATTCTGCCTCATATTGAGTCCAATCCATGGCAGTTTCGCCAGGTCATCAGGATGCGTAATCGTCGGGTAATGGCTGAGCAATTCCCGGGACGCAACTACCTGGCGCGGCAGCACAAAAAGATGGCGCGCTTTAAGAGAACTGTCCGGAAGCTCGCCGATTCGAAATGCCACATCGATACCGTCGGCAATAATATCTCTTCGCGTATCGCTATAAGAGATATTCAGTAAAATGCCCGGATGACGTTTTATAAAATCGGCCAGATGGCGGGTAAACGCACTCTTCAGAAAAACGGCAGGAAGAGAAAGAGTCAGCTTATTCGCCGTTGATATCGAACGCTGCTTAAATTCAATGACCCCCTGCTCATACAGCGCCAGCATCGATTTGGCCGTTTCCAGCAAGTTGGCGCCATCGTGAGTCAGAGAGAGTTTACGGGTATTTCTGTACAGTAACGCGCAGCCAAGATTTTTTTCCAGCTTTGATAAATGCGCGCTTGCCGTTGCGGTTGTAAGCCCTAACGCTTCCGCCCCACCTGAAATGGATCCTGCCTCAGCAATCTTTGCAAACACTATCAGATAACGGATGTCATCAATCATTTATCGTCCTGTTGCGACGGTGTTCCTGCGAACTAGGCGTTTAATCATAGAGTTACGATATCGTACTTTCTTCTCCGGTCGCATCTCTTTTTATCGTTTGGACTTTAGCGCTCTACTCATTTTACGAGGCGCTGCAGTGTCAACCCGGCGACATCCTCTCCTGGGAGCCGGACAGCCCGGAATGACGCGCCTGCGTCAGCGTTTGCAGCTCCTCCTTAAGCCAGCGGGTCGCCCCCCGCTGGCCGCTGCGTTTATGCGAGTAAATTTTCACCTCAAACGTGCGTATCGAAAACGGTAAAGGAAAAATCCTCAGTTCCGCTGCCGCAGCCAGCTTCTCAGCGGCAAAACGGGGGATCGCCATCAGCAGGTCGCTTTCCGCAACGATAAACGGCGCGCTCAGCATCGACGGCGTTTTGATCGCGATTTGTCGGGTATAGCCCAGTTGTTCCAGCCGCACGTCCAGAACGCCCTGCTTCTCATTCCATGGCGTCACCACCAGGTGTCGGGCCGCGAGATAATCCTCCAGCGTCAGACGCGTCCGCCGCGCGTTGCTGATGACCACATACTCATCTTCAAACCAGTCGATCTCTTCCAGCTCCGGGTGCCGGATATCATCCTGAGTGCTGAACCCCAGCGCGAGATCCACTTCGCCCGCCAGCAGTTCCGTCAGCGCCGGGCTGTGCGGCAGATAGCGCAATTCGAAACGCAAACCCGGGGCAGCAAGCTGCAGTTTGTGCATCAGCGCCGGGAAAATGCACAGCGCGGTAAAGTCCGTAATCCCAATTTGTAAGCTTTCGGTACTGCTGGCCGGGTCAAACTCCGGCTGCGGGGTCAGCTCATGATTGAGGAACGACAATGCGGAAGCAATGGAAGGCGCAAGCTGAGTGGCATACACGCTGGGGGACATGCGATGCCCTTCGCGAAAAAAGAGCGGGTCATTAAGTGTGATGCGCAAACGCGACAGCGCATGGCTCAGTGCCGATGTGCTCATCGCCAGCTCGTCAGCGGCCAGCCGAACGGAACGGTGGCGGTAAATCGCGTCGAAAACGGGCAGCAGGTTTAAATCAAGACGCCTCAGTACCGGATGCATAATATTCATCATTTGTTGATTTCATTGCACTTAATTCTTCGGACAATACTCCGTATGCTTAACGCCATCAATCGAAACACAGGAAAAACAATGAGCATCACCATTCGTCAGGCCCGCCCCGAAGATGCAGCGGCAATATACGCCATGATCTACGAGCTGGCGGTGTATGAAAAAGCGCCGGAAGAAGTGGTTACCACGCCGGAGGAGATCCGCGAAACGCTCTTTGGCGCAGGCACAAAAACCGAAGCGTTGATCGCGGAGTTTGACGGAAAGATAGCCGGCTATGCCGTGTTCTTCACCAGCTACTCCACCTGGCTTGGACGCAACGGGATTTATATGGAAGACCTGTACGTTTCTCCGGATTATCGCGGTAAGGGCGCGGGAAGAGCGCTGCTGAAACATATCGCGCAGCTCGCGGTAAAACGGCAGTGCGGCCGCCTTGAATGGAGCGTTCTGGACTGGAACCAGCCCGCCATTGATTTTTACCTGAGCATAGGCGCGCTGCCGCAGTCCGAATGGGTTCGCTATCGTCTTGATAGCGACGCGCTGCTGAAATTTGCCGAATAGCGACACGTGGTACCGGAGAAGATCCCGCCCTGCGGGATCGCTCTGTCCTGCCTTTGTCCCGCCTCAACAGATTCTGAATTTATGCTACCCTTCCATAAATTTCATAAACATATTGCAGAACGCCATGACGACACCCCCTTTTATCCGCCCACAACTTTCCCTGCCAGACGGTGCCGACAGGTTGCTGTTGCATTCCTGCTGCGCCCCCTGCTCGGGTGAAGTGATGGAGGCTATCCAGGCGTCGGGGATTGACTACACGATTTTCTTCTACAACCCCAATATCCATCCGCAGAAGGAATACCTCATTCGGAAGGAGGAAAATATTCGGTTTGCGGAAAAACACGGCGTGCCGTTTGTTGATGCCGATTACGACACCGATAACTGGTTTGAGCGCGCGAAAGGCATGGAATGGGAACCCGAGCGTGGCGTCCGCTGCACCATGTGCTTCGATATGCGTTTCGAGCGTACGGCGCTCTATGCGGCAGAAAATGGATTCAGCGTCATCAGCAGCTCGCTGGGGATCTCCCGCTGGAAAAACATGCAGCAGATAAATGACTGCGGCCAGCGTGCTGCCGCGCGCTATCCGGGTATGGTTTACTGGGACTATAACTGGCGTAAACAGGGCGGCTCCTCTCGCATGATTGAGATCAGCAAGCGGGAGCAGTTTTACCAGCAGGAGTACTGCGGGTGCGTTTATTCACTCAGGGACAGTAACCTGCATCGTAAGTCTCAGGGACGCCCGCTGATTCGTATCGGGAAACTGTATTACGGTCAGGATGACAATGAGAAATAACGGGTTCCCGGTATAGAGATATATCCGAAAACAGCCCTGACGTGTACCGAATTTAGCCTTATGTCTCCCACATCCAGAAAGAGCGGCTATCCTTTAATTATCAACAAAAGGAGGTAAAAATGTCTGATTTCGGTACTGATAAAAACACCCAGTTTGCTGAAGATAAAGCAAAAAATAAATTTGACGAGCTTGCAGGTTCAGCGCAGCAGCAGTTTGGTGAATTCGTCGATTCACCAAAGCATCAGGTAAAAGGTGCGGCTAAAAAATATGCCGCACAGGCCAGCGATGCCGTTTCCGACGTTACTGAAGCTGTCAGAAATAATCCCCTCACCGGCCTCGTCGCAGCGGGTGCGGTCGGTATTGTTCTCGGCCTGCTGCTGGGTCGAAAATAATAAAAGGCCCTTCGGGGCTTTATTTTTTCTTAGCTAAAAATCCTGACCATGCGGTCTAACTCTTCCTCTTTTACGGCCCGCGATAAATAATATCCCTGAAAGTTTTTGACGCCCAGCGCGACTAATTTTTCAAACTTTTCTTCACTATCAACCCCCTCCGCAATACAGTCCGTTCCGGTCATGTCGCTATAAATCTGTATCGCTTTAATCAGGTTATAGTCATTGTCGTTTGCCACAAAATGCTCAACGATGTCCCGATCCAGCTTAAGACCATCAAAATGCACCTGCCGCACCGGGAACATAGTTTGATGATTAGAGAAGCAGTCATCCAGGAACAATCGACACCCCGTATTACGCAAATGCCGCATGGTTTCAGGGATCCTTTTGTCCTTCGTCACGTCAATATCTTCGGCGAATTCAAAGACCAGCTTCTCGGCCCACTGCGGTTTGAGCAGCATGTCGATAGCTTTCTTTGCCATATCAGGCAATGCATTCCCGGAAGCCAGACGAGGCGGAATATTCACAGAAAAATAGTATTTACCATTATACTTATTAATCCCGGACACGGCGGCATGAATAACTAGCGCGGTAATTTTCAACCATATCTCATGATTTGAAATATCCGTGAGAAAACTAGCCGGCTTCACAATTTTACCGTTTTTATTCCAGCGGATCAGTATCTCAAAGCCTACGCCTTTTTTGTCACGATCGGTAATGATCTGATAAGCAGGGAAGATCTCTTTTTTATATAATGCATTAAAAATCTCTGCTTCCTTATCCGTAAACTCCGTATTTTGACTCCGCCGCTTGATACTTCTTTCGGCATTAAAATTGTGCGAATCATGTAACCACCGCTTAATTAAGCGTAATTTCAGCACGCCTTCCTTACGGTGCGTATAAACCGTTTTATTAGAAAGCCCCATTTCATCGCACATTTCTTTTACGGACATGCCGCGGTAGAAATTTAATAAAACGTCAATCTCTCTTTTTGTTAGCCATTTTACGTTGTCTTGCGAAGAATTATCCTTGTAGCGATCGCGTAATAAGTACGAACGATCTTTAAAAACATGATGGTGCGTTTGAGAACCAGTGACGACATCCGAAACGCGGGCTATGCGAATCAATGATAATTGATAACTATTATTTAAAAGAGTGCCCAGGGTGCGATATAGCCAGCCATCCGGTATGTCGCCATACAGGGTGACGCGTCGAATAACGGGAAGTGCATTGAGCACGGATGCCAGTCGCTTCAGGCTCTCCAGGAGACTGACGATACCTTTTCCGAGAAACACCACAATATGAGCGCTCTGATTTATAAGGATATTTTCCAGATCCTGTTGGGATGCCTCATCCCCGTCAAAGTGAATATGCGAAGCCTGTATTCCGTACTGGTTAAGGATCAGACGATATCCCTGGAACGTAAAACCGCAGGCGGAGATGACAAATTTATGTTCATCGCACGCCTCATTTCTGAGAGAAATTTTGTGGGTCATAAACTGCTCCTGGGCACTAAGGCGCCATTTCCATTTGTGAATACGTAAAATTTAACGCACCTGTTATAAACATTAATTTTACAGTACCGACTCAGGGTAAGAAACAGATATCAGCTCAACTCACAGGAACATCTTTGCGTTAATCACCGTCGTTTAAATGTACTTTTCTTTGCAAATAACAACGGCAAATATCTTATTCTCAGGGTATAATGAAAATTCCGAAAAGAAGAGTGGACACTTCATCTATCGGCTCATTCAAATACGAGAAAAATGCTATGGATAATCACATCTCATCCAGGGCCTTGCTACATCGAAGGGATGTTATAAAGAACAATCCGCGATTCGGTGAGGCAATATTAGAGCACTACACAATTAATGACACCATCTACAAAAAACAACCTTTGTTCTACAAGACAATGCTGCAGGAATCACGATTTAACATTATTCTCTCCATGTGTTGTTTTATTTTTGGAAATCAGGCCGAGTCAGTTTCAGAGATTAAAGAGCTATGCTCTCGCTATAAAATAGCCAGCCCCAACAGCGTGATTGCGATCATTACGATACTGAGAACCACCGGGCGCATCAGGACCTGGCGCTGCACGGATGATCGACGCAAAACGAGAATCGCGCCAACTGAAAAAGGACTCAATGAACTTAAGCGTTATATGTCCGGCGCTTTTTTGCCCGTCAGCATTCTTTATCCGGCATTTAATATTAATGTAAATCTGCTGGATAATGATATTTTGAGAAACAACTTCTTCCGCCGCGCGGCTGAATATCTTTTTCGGGGATTAACGTTCAGAAAGGTGTTGCCTGAGGTGGGATTATTTATTGATAAAGATGGCGGCCGTATGATTATGCTTTATATCTATCTGCAGGCCATGAAAAATAAATCCGCTCACGGTGCGGTCATTGACTATTCAGCCAGCACGCTCGCAAAAGAATTTTTTGTTTCACGCATCCACGTCAACCGAATTATCAAATCGGCACAAGAGGCGGGATATCTTAAAGATCGTGGTGATGGTCGGATGTCGATATACCCGGCGTTTATCGACCTTGTCGAAAATTATGCCGGTTTATATTTTGCGTATGTTACGCATTACATCAACGTGGTGCCTAAAGAGCGACGCCACGCTCACAACGTGACGTCAACCGTATAATCCAGCAGGCGTTCGGAGTTCCGAACGCCATTCCCCTATCGTTCCCGCAGCGCCTCTTTTGCCTTGTTCAGCGGTTTCAACAGATAATCCAGAATGGTTTTGCTGCCGGTTTTAATATCAACGGTGGCAATCATGCCCGGAAAGACCGGAAATTCCTGACCCTGCTTATTGGTCAGATGGTTACTGTCGGTACGAATATAAACGCGATAGTAGTAGACATCCCTTTTCACCTCATCCTGCAGGGTGTCCGGCGAAATCATGGTCACTTCCCCTTCCAGCCCGCCGTAAATGGAGTAGTCATAGGCCGTAATTTTCACCAGCGCTTTCTGGCCAGGATGAATAAACGCCACATCGCGCGGCGAGATTTTCGCTTCGACTACCATCTGATCGTCAAGCGGGACAAGGCTCATCAGCTTGCCGTTCGGCGGGATAACGCCTCCCACGGTCGTAACGTCAATATCCTTCACGATCCCGCGAACCGGGGCATTAAAGGTCAGCCGGGTCAGGGAGTCCTCACGCCCTTTCATCACCGAACGCTGGGCCTCAATCTCCGCATTGGCTTTTGCCAGCTCTTCACGGGCGCGAACGTAATACTGGTTTTTCATCTCGGTGATTTTATTCTCAAGCTCATTTTTTTGACGCTCAAGACGTAACACCTCAACCTTGCTGGCCGCTCCCTGGGTCACTAGCGGTCGGGTTAACGATAGCTCGCGCTGCACCAGCTCGGCGCCCTGACGCAAGCCGGCCAGCCCTTTTTCGAGGCTTTCACGACGGGACTGATAGAGCGCCGTTTCCTGTTTGACCAGCTCAACGTCGTCATCCAGCTCGTCCGGAAACGCGAGCGCCGTGTCGTTCACCTCGGCCTTCAGGCGCGCAGCGGTTGCCAGCGCCGCATTCAGGCGAGACTCGCTCTCCAGCACGCTCGACTCGGTTTTTGTCCGGTCAAGCTGCGCTAGCTGCTGGCCGCGTTCCACGATGTCGCCTTCGCGCACCATCAGGCTGTGGATGATGCCGCCTTCCAGAGACTGGATGACCTGCTCATGCGAAGACGGTATGACCTTGCCGCTGCCGGTCGTCACTTCATCCAGATGGAACAGGCTTGCCCAGGCGATAAACACCGCCAGCAGCGCGAACAGCGACCATGCCACCAGCGACGAGCGCGGCAGGCGCGGCTCCTTCAGTCGGCTATTGAAACGAGAGAAATCATTCATGCCGCGCCCTCCTCTGCAACCGCCGCTGGCTTCATGGTCACCGTACGCTGCGCGGCTTTCTGCGGCGCCATACCGTGCTGATGCAGGATCGCATCGCGCGGGCCGTCCATCACCACCTTGCCGTTTTCCAGCACGATGATGCGGTCGACCAGGTCCAGTATCGGCAGGCGGTGCGTCGCAACGACCAGCGTCCGGCGTTTACCCAGCCATTTGTGAAGATGCTGAATAAACTGCTTCTCGCTCATTTCGTCCAGCCAGGCGGTAGGCTCGTCCAGCAGCAGGATAGTCGGCGAGGTAATCATGGCACGCGCCAGCAGCAGCGCCTGACGCTGACCGCCGGAGAGGCCCGTTCCGCCCTCGTTGATGATGGTGTTCAGCCCCATTTTCTGTTTACGCACAAACTCCAGCGCGCCGCTGTTCACCAGCGCCTGATGAATCTCATCGTCGGTGGCTAACGGGTTCCCCATCAGGATGTTGTCCCGCACGGAGCCAAAGAACAGCCGGGCCTGCTGGCTGAGCAGCTGCATGTCGCGGCGCACGTCGGCCGGGTCCAGATGATTGAGGGCGATATCGTCGAGCAGGATGCTGCCCTGCTGCGGCTCCTGCATGCCCGCCAGCAGCTGTAGCAGCGTGCTTTTACCGGAGCCGTTGCGCCCGAGCACCGCCACGCGCTCTCCGGCGCGGATCTGCAGCTTGCTGATGTTGAGCACGGTGAGTTTCTCTTCCTCGTCGTAATAAAACCCGACGTCCTCAAGCGCATAGTCGCCGCGCAGGTGGGCTTTATGCACCTTCTTGCCGTGCTGCGGATCGTCAATCGGGCGCTGCATCAGGTCGTCCAGCCCCTTGCGCGCCACCTTTGCCGACTGCCAGCGCGAAAGCACGCCTGAGATCTGCGACAGCGGCGCGATGGTGCGCGACGCCAGAATCGAGGTTCCCACCAGCGCACCGGTAGTCATGTCGCCGCTGATGACCAGGTAACAGCCCACCAGCAGTACCACCGCGTAGACGATGGACTGCACCTCCTGCGTCCATGTCAGCAGTAATCCCGTCAGCCAGCGCTGCTTCATGCCGACGCTGGCGGCAACGTCGTTGGTGTTATTCCACTGGTTCTGGAAACGCTGCTCGGCGCGCATCAGCTTGATGTCCTCAATGCCCTGCACCGCTTCCACCAGCGTGGCGTTGCGGATGGCGGATTCACGCATCCCTTCGCTGGAGAGTTTCCCCAGCGGGCGCTGCACCAGCAGGCCGGGGATGAGCAGCAGCGGCACGGCGAGCAGGACCACCAGCACCAGCGGCCCGCCAATCATCCACAGAATAAAGACGAACAGCAGGAAGAACGGCAGATCGGAGATCGCCGCGATGGTGGTCGAGGTGATCAGCTCGCGCACCGACTCCAGCTCGCGGATCTGCGCGATAAAGGATCCGGTTGATTTGGATCGCGCGCCGTTTTTAATCCGCAGCGCGTGGGCAAAAACGCGTTCGGAGATGCGCAGGTCGGCGCGCTTCCCCACCACGTCAGAAATATGCACGCGCAGCATGCGCATGATGAATTCGAACACGATGGCAATCATCACGCCGCCAAACAGCACCCACAGCGTGGCTTCCGACTGCGACGGCACCACCCTGTCGTACACCTGCATGGAGAAAACCATGCCGGAGAGCGCCAGCACGTTGGCAACCAGCGCCACCAGCATAATGTCGCTGTAGCGTCGCCAGTCCTTCAGCGCCAGCTGCCAGAACCAGTTTTTCTCATAGGGTTTGATGTAGTCGTCCACGCGGGCATCCGGCGTGGATTCGAGCGGGCGCAGCACCATCAGCCCTTTTAACCGCGCCCCGAGTTCGTCACGCGTCAGCGTGGTCTCCAGCCCCGCGTCGCCGCTAAACTGCAGGCTGACGTTGCCTTCGCTGTCCATGCGGTTAATGACCGCGATTTGTCCGCCGGTGAATTCCGCCAGCAGCGGCAGGCGCCACGGATCGAGGGATACCGCTTCAGCCGCCACCATACGCATCCCCAGCCCAAGCTGGCGCGCCATCTCCTCCAGCACCAGCTGGCGCGGAGACTGGCTTTCATGGTTAATCGTGACCCGAACATGCTCCGCTGAGAAATCCAGCCGGTAGTGCTTCGCGATGATGAGCATGCCCTGCAGCCAGGGTTCGTACTGTGGATGTGTCTTCATAATGCTACGTCCTGTCCAGAGCGGTAATTTCGCACTGAAATGATACCTTTACGGAATGATTAAAAATCGAACACTCTCTAAACGAGCCCGCAAAATAATCTTGTGAAATATAGGGTTATCGCTATTCATGTAAAGAAACGCAAAAGGCCGCGGGGATCGCTCCCCGCGGCGTTGTTTTACGCAATTAACAGCTGATGGTTCGCTAGCAGCGTTGCCAGATCCGTCTGCACGCCGTTCAGCGTCACCAGCGTGGTTGGCGAGAACTGACCGCCGGTACCGTCCAGGTCAACCTGGATCTCGGTATTGCTGCCGTTTTGCACCACGCGGATGTAATCGCTGATATTGCCCGCGCTGCTGTCCAGCGTGGCGACGCCGTTCACGTAGCTCGCCGAGCCCGTGCCCGTATAGCCGCTGCCGGAGAGTAGATCGCGCAGGTCAATACGATCCGTGTCCGCGGTCCCTTCCCAGGTGCCGACCGTAAAGCCGTTCACCACGTCGTGACCGTTACCGCCCGTCGCATCCGAGGCGTTAATCAGCTTGTAGAGCAACGTATCGTGACCACCGCTGCCGATGTTGAAGGTGTCGTTTCCGCCGCGCCCTTCGAACTGGTTATCACCGCTGTTGCCGGTAATAACGTCGTCGTAATCCGAGCCGTTGATGCCTTCAATGTTCAACAGTCGCGTGGTACCGAACCCGGTGTTCTGCGCGGTTGAGAGGCGCAAATCAACGTTAACGCCGGAGGTCGCGTTGCGGTAATCCACCACGTCCATCCCGCCGGTGTTGCTCCAGGTGTCGTAGTCGGAGTGGGTATTCCAGCCGCCGGAGCCGTTGTAGGTATAGGTGCCGTCCTCTGCGATAAAGGTGTCGTTATACCCGGTCCCGGTGATGGTCCCGCTGTGGCCGCCGGTGGCGGCTTCGGCCGTCAGGACGTAGCCCTCTTTGCCGTTGCCCGCCTCCAGACCGCTCCAGGTGACGTTATCCGACACGCCGTTGGTGATCTTCAGGATCTCGGCCGAATAGGTTTCATTCGGATCCAGACCGTAGAAGCTCACCAGCGCAGAGGTATCGTTCGACCCGATACCGGACTGGGCGTTGATGATCTGCGAGGCCACCAGCACGCCCGCGGCGTTGTACAGATTGACCGTGTTGCCGTAGTAGGCGTTGATGCCCTCGCTGTCGACAATGTGCAGGTGCATCGCGGTGCCGTCAGCAATGGTTTTGCTGTTTTGCACCAGCACCACCTTGCCGTTCTGCTGAGAGACCAGCAGATCCTGCGCGCCGTCCCAGTTGTAGTCCACAGCCGCCACGCCGGTCGCGTAGGCAATACCGGACGCCAGCTGGCTGGAGGTCCAGGTGGAACCGTAGCCGCTGTTGGTGAACAGGGTCGCCGTCTGCGAGCCGCCGTAGGTGCTGAGCTTGATGATGTCCATCTGCCCGTCGCCGTTCCAGTCCACCGCCACCGACAGATAGCCTGCCGTGGCGTTAGAGGCTTCCACCGCGCTCTTGGTGGCAGAGAGCTTCCCGGTACCGTCGTTGTAGTAAATCACCCCGCCGTTGTTGTTGTAGCTGCTGCCCAGGTACAGATCCATGTAGCCATCGCCGTTGAAGTCCGCCCACGTCATGGACGCCGCCGTGGTGGTATTTGAGGCGTTGACCACAAACACGTTGGTCAGGTTCTGACCGATAGAGAGCGTGCCGTTACCGTTGTTGTTGATCACGGTTAACGAGTACGCGCCGCTGCGGTTGGTGTGCTGAACGATATCCACCGTGCCGTCGTTGTTCAGGTCGACGCCGGAGATTTCACGCCCGGAATCGAACTGACCGTAGAACCCGCCTTCCCCGCCGGTGCCGTCCGGCGACAGAACGCCGTTGTTGTTCACCAGGTAGGTCAGTGAGTCCATACCGGCATCGCCGTACGCCAGATCCAGATAGCCATCCCCGGTTTTATCGTACGCGATCACGCCGCCGTACCAGATGGTGGTGCCCATCGCCAGCTGGCTGGCGTTATAGGTACTGCCGTCGTAGGTCCACATCACCTGCGTTGACCCGGCGTAGGTATTTTCCGTCGCGAAGATATCCTGCGTGCCGTTACGGTCAAAGTCGGCTGCGGTCTGGCTCACCACGTAGTAGCCGCGGGTGTTGGTCAGCGCATTTCCGGCATAGGTCGAGCTATCGCTGCTGGAGTAAGACTGGCCGTTAGCAATGATATTCCACAGACCGCTGCTGTTCATGCCGAGGGTCATGGTCGAGTTGTTGCTGTTCCCCGCCGTGGTTGCCCAGTCGGTATTCACCGAGGTGGTATCAATCACCAGGCTGCCGGTCGCCGTACCGGTGGTATTGCCGTTACCCGCGCTGCTCTTCACCTGCGCCGTCACGCTGTAGCTCGACACGCTCAGCGCATCGCCGTCCGGGATCTGCAGATACCAGGTGTTGTGATCCGGATCGACCACCACCGCGCCGCCGGTCTGGGAGGTGTAGGTTTTTCCGTTCACCGTAACCACCAGGTATTCACCGTTCACCAGATCAGCGGAGACGGTACCGCTGACAATCGGCGTGGTGTCCGACGTGGTCTGCGCGGTAATCGCCGCCGTGGTGGTCGGGATGCTGGTATCGACGTTCAGCACAAAACCATCGGATTCCGTGTAGTTACCGGCCCTGTCGGTGACGCGCACAATGTAGGTGTGGTTGCCGTCGCTGAGGCCGTTGTCCTGGAAGGACCAGCTTGCGCTGCCGTTCATGGTCACCTGGCCGAGCAGGACCCCGTCACGATAGAGCTGCACAATTTCACCGTCGTCCGGAGCGCGGTTAAGCGTACCGTTGATCAGCGGCGAGTTATCGTCCGTTGCCACCGCACTGCCAAAGGTGCCCTGACGCTCGCCTTCGCCGTCGGTATAGCTCACGACCGTGCCTACGGTGGTTGGCGGCGTGGTGTCTACCGTCACCACCTGAGAGGCGGTGGAGCCGACGTTGCCCGCCTGGTCGATAATCCGTACCTGGTAGGTGTAGTCCCCGTCAGGCAGATCGCGGGTATCGGTGTAGCTCCAGCGCTGGTTGGTGACCGTGGTATCGAGCCAGGTGTTCCCGCCGTCCAGGCTGATCTGCACGCGCTCGTCGTTTGCCAGCGCGCTGCCCAGCGAACCGTTGATGGTCAGCGTGGTGTCCATGGTGATGAAATCACTCCCGGACTGGCCGGTATCTTCGCTGATGCTGTCGATGGTGACGCCGTACTGCGGCGCCTGCGTATCCACCGTCACCGCCTGCGAGGTGGTGGCTCCGACGTTCCCCGCCTGGTCAACGACCCGCACCTGATAGTTATGGCTACCGTCGGTCAGGGTACGGGTGTCGCTGTAGCTCCACTGCGTCCCGCTGACGGTGGCGTACACCCAGGTGCTGCCGCCGTCCATGCTCACCTGCACGAATTCACCCGCGCCGAGTTCTGCGCCGAGCGTTCCGTGCAGCGTGTACGAGGTCGAACTGGTCAGGAAGTCGTTATTGTCGAAGCCGGTATCCACGGTGATGTTATCCACGGTCACCGTAATCGCCGCGTCCGGGGCGACCGTATCGACGGTCACCTGCTGATGGGCGCTAGCCCCCACGTTGCCCGCCGCGTCCACCACGCGAACGTAGTAGTCATAGGTCTGGTTACCCAGCGTGCGGCTATCGACGTAGTACCAGCTGTTGCCGGTGACGATCACGTTCTGCCAGGTGACGCCGCCGTCGATGCTGATCTGGGCATACTCGCCGTCGGCCAGCGTTGCGCCGAGCGAGCCGTGCAGCGTCAGGGACGTATCGTTAGTGACAAAGTCGCTGCTGCTCAGGCCGGTATCGTCGCTGATGCTGTCGATGGCGATGGTTTTGCTCGCGTCCGGCGCAACCGTATCAATGGTCACCACCTGGCTGGCGGTGGCGCTGATATTGCCCGCGTCGTCAATCACGCGCAGCTGGTAGTTATAATCCCCGTCGGCCAGCGTGCGGCCATCGACATAGGTCCAGCTCAGGCCGCTGACGCTCACATCGGTCCAGGTAACGCCGCCGTCGAGGCTGATCTGAGCGTGGTCGCCGCTGCCCAGCGCCGCGCCGAGCGTCCCTTTCAGGCTGATCTGGCTGTCGCTGGTGATAAAATCGCTGCCGGACAGGCCCGTATCCTGGGTGATGGAATCCACGGTAATGGTCGTCGCCGCAGGCTTCGTCAGGTCAATCACCACGTCCTGGCTGTCCGTCGCCCCCACGTTGCCCGCGTTATCGATAACGCGCACCTGATACTGATACGTACCGTCCGTCAGGGTGCGGCCATCGGCGTAGCGCCAGGTGGTACCGGTTACGGTCAGGTCAATCCAGGTGGTGCCGCCGTCGAGGCTGATCTGCGCTTTCTCGTTATTGCCGAGCTGCGCGGTCAGCGAGCCGTTGACCACCACCTGAGCATCGTTGGTGATGAAATCACTCGCGCTCAGGCCGGTGTCGTTTTGCAGCGAGTCAATGCTGATGCCCATCGACGGCGCGGTGAGATCCACGGTGACGCTGTGGTTATCGCTGGCGCTGTTGCCGATGGCGTTGCTCACCTGCGCGTTAATGACGTACGAACCGCCGTCCGCCAGCGCGGTTACGTCTGCGCTGCCCACCGTATAGCTCCAGCTGCCGTCAGCCTGGACGGTCGCCGTGTAGGTTTTACCGTTCAGCGTGATGGTCACCGTCTGGCCCGCCGGGGCGTCGGTGGTACCGCTGACAATCAGCGGCGTACCGTGCTCGGCGGCGTTGACGATATCATCCTGCGCAAAGGTGTTGATGGTGATGGTTGGGACATCGCCGTTCAGCGTCACGTCGTGCGTTGCGCTGCCCGGGTTGCCCGCCTTATCGCTCACCGAAGCGGTGATGGTGTAATCCCCGTCGCTCAGGCCGAGGAAATCACGGCCCGGCACGAAGACCGACCAGGATCCGTCCGCCCCGACGGTCGCCTGATAGCTGTGCCCGTTGAAGGAGACGGTCACCGTCTGGCCCTGTTCCGCCGTGGTGGTGCCGCTGATGGTCTGGCCCGCCAGCTGCTCCGCGTTGTTGACGATATCGTCATCGGCCACGGTGCTGATGGTCACGGTTGGCGCGACGGTGTCTACCGTTAAGGTGTGCGTGGTCTGGCCGTTATTACCCGCTTTATCGTTGACCGAGGCGGTCACCGTCAGCGCGCCCTGGCTCAGCGCAGCCAGATCTGCCGCCGGCACGTCGAGCGTCCAGGTGCCGTCGTTTGCCACGGTTGCAGTGTAGGATTTGCCGCCCAGCGTCACGGTGACGGTCTGACCCGCCTCCGCGCTGGAAGAGCCGCGCACAGTCAGGGGCTGCTGTGCTTCAAGCGCGTTCAGCATGTCGTCACCCGACAGCGTCGCAATGCTCACGACCGGCGCGGTGATATCCACGCTGATGCCGTGCGTCGCCGACGCGCTGTTGCCCGCGCTGTCCTGCGCCGACACGGATACCTGATAGCTCGCGCCATCGGCCAGCGCGCCTACGTCGGCGGCCGGAACGGTGGTCGTCCAGCTGCCGTCGCTCTGGATGGTGGCCGTATAGCTCTTGCCGTTCAGCGTCACGGTGACCTGCGTACCGCTGGCGAACTGGGCGCTGGAGCCGTTAATCACCAGTGGCGAACCGGCTTCAGCCGCGTTAATGACGTCATCTCCGCTAACGGTGTTGATGGTCAGCGCCACGGAGGCGGTGTTCACTACCACATCGTGGGTCTGGGTGCTGCTGTTGCCCGCGCTGTCGGTAATGGTCGCGCTGAGGGTCACGGTGCCGTCGTTCAGCGCGGAAATCACGCTGGCCGGCACGCCCACGCTCCAGTTACCGCTGGCGTCAACGGTGGTGGTGTACTGGTTCGAACCGATGGTGATGACCAGCTTATCGCCGACGCTCGCGCCGGTTGCGGTGCCGCTGACGATCTGCGCCTGCCCGTGCTCCACGCTGTTAATGACGTTATCGCCCGCAACGTCGTTAAAGCTGACGGTCGGCGGCGTGGTATCAAGCGTAATCGCTTTGCCCGCGCTGCCCGGGTTACCCGCGGCGTCGCTCACGCTGACCTGCACGGTGTAGCCGTTATCCGCCAGTGCGGACAGGTCTGTGCCCGGCACGTTCACGCTCCAGACGCCGCCCTGCTGCACCTGCGCGGTATAGCTCTTACCGCCCAGCGTCACGGTGACCGTCTGACCGACTTCCGCCGTGGTGGTGCCGGAAATGGCCACGCCCGCAGCCGCTTCGCTGGCGTTAATCACGTTATCGCCTGCGACCGTATCGATGGTCACGGTTGGCGCGGTGGCGTCCACGCTGTACTCCCGGCCCGCCGAGGCGCTGTTGCCGTGCGCGTTGGTGACGCTCACCTGCACGCTGGCATCGCCGTCTTTAAGGCCCGCGAGATCCGCAGACGGCACGGTGGCCGTCCAGTTACCGTCAGCATCCACCTTCGCGGTGTACGTCTTGCCGCCGAAGGTGATGGTAACGGTCTGGTTTTCCTCCACGTTCGAGGTGCTGCCGGACAGCACCAGATCCGCGCCTTTCTCCGCCGCGTTAATCACGTCGTCGGTGGCAATCGCATCGATGCTGATAGCCACTGCTGACAGATCGACGGTCACGTCATGGCTGATGGTCACCGGGTTGCCCGCCGCGCTCTGGCCTGCAGCGGTCACGGTGACCGTGCCTGCTGCCAGGGCCCCGACGTCCGCCGCCGGGATTGCCGCGCTCCAGGTGCCGTCTGCCAGCACGGAGGCCGCATAGGTTTTGCCGTTGACGGTCACGGTGAGCGTGGTGCCTGCCGCCAGCCCGTCGCTGGAGCCGGTAACGATCAGGTTCTGCCCGTGCTCGATGCTGTTGATCACATCGTCGCCCGCCACGGTATCAATGCGCAGACCCGGCAGGCTGGCGTCTATCACGATTTCGCGCTCGCCCGCGCCGGTGTTGCCGTGACCGTTGGTGACGGATGCTGACACGGTCAAATCACCGTTGCCCAGCGCCGTCAGGACGGATTCCGGCACGTTCACGGACCAGGTGAGATCGCTCTGAACCGTTGCGGTGTAGCTGTTGCCGCCGATAGTCACGGTTACCGTGTTGCCCGCTTCCGCGTTCGCTACCTTACCGCTGATGGTCTGGCCTGCGGCCACTTCCGCCGCGTTGATGACGTTATCGCCCGCCACGGTGTTGATGGTGACGGTCGGCAGCGCGGTGTCGACCAGCAGGTTCGCCGTATTGCTGACGCTGTTGCCCACGCCGTTGGTCGCAGTCGCGCTCAGTGTGTAGTTGGCTTCGCCCAGACCCGCCAGGTCCGCCGCCGGAACGGTCAGGCTCCAGGTGCCGTCTGCCGCCGTCGTGGCCGCGTAGTTTTTGCCGTTCAGGTTTACGGTCACCACGGTGCCTTCCGCGAGGTTGGCGCTGGTGCCGCTGACGCTCAGATCCTGACCTTTTTCCACCGCGTTCAGCACGTTGTCGCCGCTGATGGCGTTGAACGCCACGGACGGCAGGCCGGTATCAACGGTCACGTTATGCGTGCCGGTGCCGGTGTTGCCCGCCGCGTCGGTGACTGACGCAGTGACGGTTACAGTGCCGTCGCTGAGGCCGGAAATCACGCTGGCCGGTACGCCCACGCTCCAGTTCCCCGCCGCGTCCAGCACGGTGGTGTAGGTCTGGCCGCCGATGGTCACGGTGACCTTATCGCCCGCTGCCGCGCCGGTGGCGGTGCCGCTGACGATATGCGCCTGAGCGTGCTCAGCGATGTTAATCACGTCATCGCCCGCCACGGTGTTGATCGTCACCGCAGGAACGGTCACGTCCACCGTCAGAGTGTGATCGACCGACGCCGGGTTGCCCGCCTTGTCGCTGACGCTTGCCGTCACGGTGACGCTGCCGTCGCCGAGCGATGCCAGATCCGCCGCCGGAACGCTCAGCGTCCATCTGCCGTCCGCGCCTGCGGTTGTGGTGTAGTCTTTGCCGTTCAGCGTCACGGTCACGGTCTGGCCCGCTTCGGCGGTGGTGGTGCCGGATACGGTCAGATCGGACTGCGCTTCTGCGGCGTTCAGAATATCGTCAGCCGCAAGGGTGTTGATGGTCACGGACGGCGCGGTCGCATCCACGCTGTACTCGCGGCCCGCCGAGGCGCTGTTGCCGTTGACGTTGGTGACGCTCACCTGCACGCTGGCGTCGCCGTCCTTGAGGTGTACCAGATCCGCAGACGGTACGGTGTAGGTCCAGTTGCCGTTGTCGTCTACTGTCGCGCTATAAATTTTGCCGTTCAGGCTGATGGTCACGGTCTGCCCGGCTTCCACGTTGGTGGTCGCACCGGACAGCACCAGATCCGCGCCCTTCTCCGCCGCGTTAATCACGTCGTCGGTGGCAATCGCATCGATGCTGATGGCAACGGTCGCCAGATCTACCGTCACGTCGTGGCTGATGGTAATCGGGTTGCCCGCAGAGCTGTCGCCGGTAACGCTGATTTTGACGGTGCCTTCCGGCCACGCGCTCACGTCGGTGGACGGGATCGCCGCGCTCCAGGTGCCGTCCGCCAGTACGGTGGCCGCATAGGTTTTGCCGTTGACGGTGACGGTCAGCGCCGTGCCCGCCGCCAGCCCGTCGCTGGAACCGGTGACGATCAGATTCTGCGCGTGCTCGATGGTGTTGATCACGTCATCACCCGCGACGGTGTCGACGCGCAGGCCCGGCAGGTTAGCGTCGATAGCGATCTCGCGCTCGCCGGTGCCGGTGTTGCCGTGGCCGTTGGTGACGGTCGCCGTTACGCTCAGGCTGCCGTTGCCCAGCGCGGTCAGCACGTCGGACGGCACGTTCACGGACCAGGTCAGATCGTTCTGCACCGTTGCGGTGTAGCTGTTGCCGCCAAGGGTGACGGTGACGGTATTGCCCGCTTCGGCGTTCGCCACGGTGCCGCTCAGGGTCTGGCCTGCCGCCACTTCCGCCGCGTTGATGACGTTATCGCCCGCCACGGTGTTGATGATGACGGTTGGCAGCGCGGTGTCCACCAGCAGGTTCGCGGTGTTGCTCACGCTGTTGCCCACGCCGTTGGTGGCGGTCGCGTTCAGGGTATAGTTGGCCTGGCCGAGACCGGCCAGATCCGCTGCCGGAACCGTCAGGCTCCAGGTCCCGTCTGCCGCGGTCGTCGCCACGTAGTTTTTACCGTTGAGGGTCAAGGTCACCACGGTGCCTTCCGCCAGGTTGGCGCTGGTGCCGCTGACGCTCAGATCCTGACCTTTTTCTACCGCGTTCAGGACGTTGTCATCGCTGATGGCGTTGAAGGCCACCGATGGCAGACCGGTATCAACGGTCACGTTATGCGTGCCGGTACCGGTGTTGCCCGCCGCGTCGGTGACGGACGCAGTGACGGTTACGGTGCCGTCGCTGAGGCCGGAAATCACGCTGGCCGGTACGCCCACGCTCCAGTTCCCCGCCGCGTCCAGCACGGTGGTGTAGGTCTGGCCGCCGATGGTAACGGTCACCTTATCGCCCGCTGCCGCGCCGGTGGCGGTTCCGCTGATGATTTGCGCCTGGCCGTGTTCTGCGATGTTAATGACATCGTCGCCCGCCACGGTATTGATGGTCACCGCAGGCGCGGTGATATCTACCGCCAGATTGTGATCCACCGACGCCGGGTTACCCGCTTTATCGTTTACCGATGCGGTGACGGTCACGCTGCCGTCGGTTAATCCAGCCAGATCGGCCGCCGGGACGTTCAGCGTCCAGCTGCCGTCTGCGCTGACGGTTGTGGTGTAGTCTTTGCCGTTCAGCGATACGGTGACCGTCTGGCCCGCTTCGGCGGTGGTGGTGCCGGATACGGTCAGATCGCTCTTCGCTTCGGCGGCGTTCAGAATATCGTCGGTCGCCAGGGTATTGATGGTCACGGACGGCGCGGTTGCATCCACGCTGTACTCGCGGCCCGCCGAGGCGCTGTTGCCGTTAACGTTGGTGACGCTCACCTGCACGCTGGCGTCGCCGTCTTTCAGACCCGCCAGATCGGCCGCTGGCACCGTGGCGGTCCATTTGCCGTCGGCGTCTACCGTCGCGGTGTAGCTCTTGCCGCCGAAGGTGATGGTGACGGTCTGGTTTTCCTCAACGTTCGAGGTCGCCCCCGAGAGCACCAGATCCGCGCCCTTCTCAGCCGCGTTAATCACGTCATCGGTGGCGATGGCGTCAATGCTGATGGCAACGCTCGCCAGATCCACCGTCACATCGTGACTGATTGAAACCGGGTTACCGGCGCTGCTCTGGCCCGCAACGGTCACGGTAACCGTGCCTGCTGCCAGGGCTCCGACGTCCGCCGCCGGGATGGCCGCGCTCCAGGTGCCGTCCGTCAGCACGGTCGCCGGATAGGTTTTGCCGTTGACGGTCACGGTCAGCGCCGCGCCCGCCGCCAGCCCGTTGCTGGAGCCGGTGATAATCAGGTTCTGCCCGTGTTCGATGCTGTTGATCACGTCGTCACCCGCCACGGTATCCACGCGCAGGCCCGGCAGGTTAGCGTCTATCACGATTTCGCGCTCGCCCGTTCCGCTATTGCCCACCCCGTTCGTGACGCTGGCTGACACGGTCAAATCACCGTTACCCAGCGCGGTCAGCACCTCGGACGGCACGTTCACGGACCAGGTGAGATCGCTCTGCACCGTTGCGGTGTAGCTGTTACCGCCAATGGTCACGGTCACGGTGTTGCCCGCTTCGGCATTCACCACCTTACCGCTGATGGTCTGGCCGGCTGCCAGCTCCGCCGCGTTAATGACGTCGTCACCCGCAATGGTGTTGACGATCACGCCCGGCAGAACGGATTCCACGTTCACGGTGTGCGACGTGCTGGTATTGTTGCCGACGCTGTCCGTCGCTGAGGCGGTGACGGTATAAAGCGCCTCGCCCAGCTGACCGACCTCGTTCGCCGGAACGGTAGTCGCCCATTTTCCGTTATCGTCCACCTGCGCGCTGTACGCTTTGCCGTTCAGCATCACGGTCACCACCGCGCCTGCCGCCAGGCCGGAAGCCGTACCGGAGATCGTCAGATCCTGGGTTTTCTCGGCGTTGTTGATCACATCGTCACCGGAAAGGGTGTCAATGGTCAGCACCGGCGCGGTCAGATTCACCTCCACGCCGTGCGTGGCGCTGTTGCTGTTGCCCGCTTTATCGGTCAGCGCCGCTGTAATGGTGTAATCTCCGGCGGCCAGGGCGGTTACGTCCGCCGCAGGCACGCCCACGCTCCAGTTGCCTGAGGCATCCAGAGTGGCGGTGTACGATTTGCCGTTGAGGGTGACGGTGACCACGTCGCCCGCCGCCGCGCCGGTCACGGAACCCGTGACAATCAGTGCCTGCGCATGCTCGGCGCTGTTGATCACGTCGTCGTCGGAAACGGTGTGGATGGTCAGCTGCGGGACGGTGGTATCGACCAGCACGTCGCGATCCGCAGAGGCCGGGTTGCCCGCCTTATCAGACACGGCGGCGCTGATGGTGTAGTTGCCGTCGGTAATGCCGCTCAGATCCGCGGACGGCACGGTCACGCTCCAGCTGCCGTTTGCCTGCACGGTGGTGGTGTAGTCCACGCCGTTCAGCGTCACGGTGACGGTCTGGCCCGCTTCGGCGTTGGTCACGCCGTCAATAACCAGATCCTGCTGCGCTTCGGCCGCATTGATGATGTTGTTATCGCTGACAATTTCAATAGACACCGTCGGCGCGGTGGCGTCCACGCTGTACTCGCGGCCTGCCGACGCGCTGTTGCCGTTCACGTTGGTGACGCTCACCTGCACGCTGGCATCGCCGTCCTTCAGGCTGCCCAAATCGGCAGACGGTACGGTCGCCGTCCAGTTGCCGCTGGCATCAACCGTCGCGGTGTACGACTTGCCGCCGAAGGTGATGGTGACGGTCTGGTTTTCTTCCACGTTGGAGGTCGAGCCGGACAGCACCAGGTCCGCGCCTTTCTCAGCCGCGTTGATCACGTCGTCCGAGGCAATCGGGTCAATGCTGATGGCGACTGCCGCCAGATCCACCTTCACGTCATGGCTGATGGAAACAGGATTGCCCGCCGCGCTCTGGCCTTCCACGGTCACGGTGACCGTGCCCGCATTCAGCGCGCTGACGTCTGCCGCCGGAATGGCAGCCGTCCAGGTGCCGTCCGCCAGCACGGTTGCGGCGTAGGTTTTGCCGTTGACGGTCACCGTTAACGCAGCGCCCGTTGCCAGGCCTTCGCTGGAGCCGGTGATAATCAGGTTCTGAGCGTGCTCAATGCTGTTGATCACATCATCGCCCGCCACGGTATCGACGCGCAGGCCCGGCAGGTTGGCATCTATAACAATTTCGCGCTCGCCGGTTCCGGTGTTGCCGTGGCCGTTGGTGACGCTGGCTGACACGGTCAGATCGCCGTTCCCGATGGCGGTTAAGACCGTGGACGGCACGTTGACCGACCAGCTCAGATCGTCCTGAACCGTCGCGGTCCAGGTATTGCCGCCGATTGAAATAGTGACAGTGTCACCGCTCACCGCGCCGCTCACTTTCCCGCTCAGGGTCTGCCCGGCAGCCACTTCCGCTGCGTTAATGACATCGTCCGTGGCGACAGGGTTGATGGAGATCTGCGGCAGCGCGCTGTCGACCAGCACGCTGTGGCCGGTGCTCGCGCTGTTGCCCGCCGCGTCGGTTACGCTCGCCGTCACCACGTAGCTCGCTTCGCCCAACGCGGAGACGTTTGCCGCCGGAACGGTGAAGCTCCAGCTGCCGCTGGCGTCGGCGGTGGCCGTATAGCTGATGCCGTTCAGCGTCACCGTAATGGCGGTTCCTTCCGGCTGGTTGCTGGTGCCGGACACCTGCAGATCCTGGCCTTTCTCGGTCGCGTTGATCACGTCGTCAGCCGCCAGGGTATTGATGGCAATGACCGGCGCGGTCAGGGAGACGTCAAACTCGTGCGTCGCGGTGGTGCTGTTACCGGCTTTGTCGGTGAGGGTCGCAGAAATCGTCTGCTCACCGTTGACCAGCGCGCCCACGTCCGCCGCCGGAACGCCCACGCTCCAGCTGCCGGACGCATCCAGCATGGCGGTGTAATCTTTACCATTCAGGGTCACGGTAATCACGTCGCCCGCCTGCGCGCCCGTGACCTTGCCGGAGACGATCAGCGCCTGGCCGTGCTCGGCAATATTCACGACGTCGTCGCCCGCGACGATGTTGAACGAAATCTGCGGTACGGTGGTGTCGACCAGCACCGCAGAGCCCGCGCTGGCCGGGTTGCCTGCCTTATCGGACACCGTCGCCGTGACCGCCGCGCTGCCGTCGGCGATGCCTGCCATATCCGCCGCCGGAACGTCGAGCGTCCAGCTGCCGTCCGCCTGCACCTGCGCGATGTACTGATTGCCGTTGAAGGTCACGGTGACCGTCTGGCCCGCTTCGGCAGTAGAGGTGCCGCTCAGGGTCAGATCCTGCGCCGCCTCTGCCGCGTTCAGCATATTGTCATGGCTGATGGTGTTGATGGTCACCGTCGGCGCGGTGGTATCGACGCTGAATTCCTGCGCCGAAGACGCCGCGTTGCCGTTCACGTTGGTGACGGTTACCTGCACGCTGGCGTCGCCGTCCTTCAGGCCGCTCAAATCGGCTGCCGGTACGGTCCAGGTCCAGTCGCCGCTGGCATCCACCGTCGTGGTATAGGTTTTACCCGCAAAGGTAATAGTCACGGTCTGGCCCGCTTCCACATTGGAGGTGGTGCCGGAAAGCAGAAGATCCTGGCCTTTTTCCGCCGCGTTGAGGACGTTATCGTCGGTCACGCTGCTGATAGTGATGGAGACCGGCGCGAGATCGACGTCCACAACGGTGCCGATGGTTACCGGGTTGCCGGAAGCATCCTGCGCGATGGCGCTGATGGTGAGCGAACCGTCCGCCCACTGGGAGACATCGGCCGCCGGTACCGCCGCCTGCCAGGTGCCGTCCGCCAGTACCGTTGCCGAATAGGTTTTGCCGTTGATGGTCACGGTCACGGTGCTACCCGCCGCCAGATCGGTGCTGGTACCGGACACAATCAGGTTCTGAGCGTGTTCAATCACGTTGATCACGTCGTCACCCGCTACGGTATCAATACGCAGTCCCGGGAGCTGGGCGTCGATGGTGAAGTCGTGAGAAGAAGAGCCGGTATTGCCGTGCGCGTTGGTCACGCTGGCGGATACGGTGAGGTCGCCGTTGCCGAGCGCGGTTAACTGGCTCTCGCTTAACGGCAGGCTCCAGGTCAGATCGTCCTGCACGGTAGCCGTGTACGTCTGGCCGCCAAGGATAATAGTGACAGTGTCACCTGCCGCCGCGTTCGTCACCTTACCGGTCAGGGTTTGCCCTGCCGCTACTTCCGCTGCGTTAACGATATTGTCGCCCGCCAGGGTGTCGATCGTTACCACCGGCAGCGAGCTGTCCACCAGCACATCGTGCGAGGTTGAGGCGCTGTTGCCTACGCTATCCGTGACGCTCGCCGTCACGGTGTAATGGGCTTCTCCCAGCGCGCTTACGGCCGAGGCCGGTACGGTCACGCTCCAGTTTCCGCTGGCGTCAGCGGTGGCGGTGTAGTGAATGCCGTTCAGGGTCACCGTAATGGTCGTGCCTTCCGGCTGGTTGCTGGTGCCAGAGAGAAGCAGATCTTCGCCCTTCTCGGTTGCGTTGATCACGTCGTCCGCCGCCAGCGTGTTGATAGCGAGGACAGGCGTCACGGTATTCACCACCACATCCAGCGAACTGCTTCCGGTATTACCGGATCGGTCGGTCACGGAGACGTCGATTGTCCAGGTGCCGTCAGTCAGCCCCTGCACGACGGACGCCGGCAGGCCAAGGCTCCAGTTCCCCGCCGCATCCACCACGGTGGTGTAATCAACGCTGTTAATGGTGACAGTGACCAGGTCGCCCGCTGCCGCACCGGTGACGGAGCCGCTCAGGATCTGCGCCTGTGAATGGGCGAGCTGGTTAACGGTGTTGGTGTTGGTGACAAAGTCGTTAATGGTCACCTGCGGTACGGTTGCGTCCACCAGACCCACGCGGTCCGCGCTGCTGGCGTTGCCCGCCACGTCGCTCACGGTGGCCGTCACGGTCACAATGCCGTCCGTCAGGGCACCCACGTCAGCCGCAGGCACGCTCAGCTGCCACGTACCGTCCGCCTGAATCGTGGTCTGATACGTTTTGCCGTTCAGCGTCACGGTGACCGTCTGGCCCGCTTCCGCAGTGCTGGTACCGCTTAAGGCTAAATCCTGCTGCGCTTCAGCCGCGTTGATGATGTTGTCGGCGGTCAGGTTATCGAGCGTAATCGCCGGAGGCTGCGTATCCACCGTGACCACGCGCGCGGCGTCGGCGCTGTTGCCGCTGACGTTAGTGACGCTGACGCTCACCTGCGCGCGCCCGTCGATCAGGCTTTCCATGGCGCTGGCGGGTACGGTCAGGCTCCAGGAGCCATCCTGCTGCACCTGCGCGGTGAAGGTCTGGTCGGCGAATTTCACCACCACGGTCTGCCCCGCCTCCACGCCCTGCGTCTGGCCGGAAAGGGTTAAATCACTGCCTTTTTCTGCCGCATTCAGCAGGTCGTCGCCGGAGACGGTATCAATAGTGACCGCCACGGCGTTCAGATCGAGTTCAATCGGGTGTTCAGCCGCAACGGGATTGCCCCAGGCATCTACCGCACTGACGCTAACCGTCATGCCGCCCGCCGTCCAGGCCTGCAGGTCCGCCGCCGGAACGCCGATCTGCCAGCTGCCGCTGGCGTTAACCGCGGTGACGTACTCCACGCTGTTGATGGTGACAATAATCTGCGTGCCCGCGGCCAGATGGGTGCTGGAGCCGGTGACGCTCAGATCCTGCTGCTGTTCAATGGCGTTGATCACGTCATCGCCCGAAATGGTGTTCACGCGCAGTCCCGGCAGCTCCGCGTTGATATTGATATCCCGCTCGCCGGTGCCGGTATTGCCGTGCCCGTTGGTGACGGACGCGGCGAAGGTTAAATCCCCGTCGCCGAACGCCTGAAGATCCGCTGACGGGATTTTCACGCTCCAGGTCAGATCGCTGCCAACCGTTGCGGTGTAGCTCTTGCCGCCTGCGGTGATGGAGACGGTATCGCCCGCCGCCGCGCCGGTAACGCGACCGCTGAGGGTTTGATCGACGCCCGCTTCGGCGTTATTGACCAGGTTGTCGCCCGCAAACGTATTGATAATGACCTGCGGAAGAACGGTATCCACCAGCAGATTCGCCTCGGCAGAACCGCTGTTCCCCACGCTGTCGGTCCCGCTGACGCTGACGGTGTAAAGCGTGTTCGCCAGATTCAGAACGTCGGAAACCGGCACCTGGACCGCCCAGATACCGTTTTCGACGGTGGCCTGATAGCTGACGTTGTTCAGCGTCACGGTGACGGCAGTGCCGTCCGGCAGGTTGCTGGTGCCGGTCAGGCTCAGCGGCTGCATCGCCTCCTGGGCATTCAGGACGTTATCCTGGCTGATGGCGTCAATCGTAAATTCCGGCGGGTGTCCACTCAGCGTAATGCCGTGCGTGGCGCTGCCGGTGTTGCCTGCCGCGTCAGTGACGGAAACCGAAAGCGTGTGGTTGCCTTCACCCAGCGCGCCCAGCACGGACGCCGGAACGCCCACGCTCCATCTGCCGTCCGCCAGCACCACGCCGGTGAAGGTCTGGCCGCCAAGGGTCACGGTGACCACATCACCCGCGGCGGCACCGCTCGCCTGGCCGGAAATAATGTGCGCCTGGCCCTGCTCGCTGATATTGAGGATATCGTCGCCCGCCACGGTATGGATGGTGACGACCGGCGCGGCGGTATCCACCGTGAAATCTGCCGTCACGGACGAGCCGTTGCCCGCTTTGTCGCTCACGTTAACCGTCAGGGTGTGATTACCCTCATTGAGCGCCTGCACGTCGTTCACATCAAGCGTGACGGACCAGGTGCCGTCGCTGCCCACCGTGGCGTTATAGTTTTTACCGTTCAGGGTGACCGTGACGATCTGACCGGCTTCCGCATTCGTTTTACCGGTCAGGGTCAGCGGCTGGTTGTGCTCAGCCGCATTAATGATGTTGTCCTGCGCGAGGGTATCGACAGAGAGGGTTGGCGCGGTGGTATCCACCCCAATCGTCTGGCTTCCGCTGACGGTGTTACCCGCCGCGTCTTTACCGCTCACGTTAACCGTCCAGGTACCGTCGCCCAGCGCCTGCGCGTCCGCCGCAGGCACGTTAACACTCCACGCGCCGTCTGCCCCGACTTCAGCCGCGTAGGTTTTGCCGTTCAGCGTCACGGTGAGTTCGGTACCCTGCGCCAGGTTTTTGCTGGCACCGGAAAGCGTAAAGCCCGCAGATTGCTCGCTGGCGTTCAGCACGTTATCGCCCGCCGTGGTGGCCAGCGTAATGGCGGCATCGGCGGTAGAGACCGTCACGGTGATACTGCCCGCAGAGGTGGTTTTACTGCCGTCGATCTGCACGACCGTCCAGGTGTGCTCCCCGTCCGTCTGGGTCGGTAATATTACCGTCCACGTGCCGTCTGTACCGACCATGGTGCTGGCAATGGTGCTGCCGCTGCTGTCTTTGATCTGGATGGTCGCGCCCGGCTGGCCGGTACCGCTAAAGGTTGGGGTGCTGTCGTCCGTGATCTCGTTTGCGCTCAGCACGCCCTGCTTGTCACCCGCTTTATCCGACAGCAAGAAGGTCGGCGTGGCGCTTTCAACTTCTTTCGTATTATCAATGACTTTTGTTTTAGTTTCGCCGTCACCGCCGTTTGCCAGCAGAGCCCCGATGGCACCGCCGCCTAACGCCGCTCCCGCAATCCAGCCCCACGGCGCGTCGCTTAAAACGCTTTCCTGCTCGAGGAAAGGTTGAATGCTGCTAATCGGTGTGGCCTGCGCGGTTAACTCGGTCACCGCAGCGCCCGATGCTTCCCCGGTATCGGCAAAAGAAATATGCGTCAGTTCCTGACGGTCGTTGAACACCAGCTCTGACTGATTATGCGTTTCTGGATCTTCTGCGAAATAGTTATTGCAGCGAATAACGCTGCCATCTTTCATATAAATGAGGAGGTCTTTACCCTGGCGGACATAGCGCGCCACATCCTGAGCAGAGCCCTGGATTTCAATCACGCTCGGCGATGAAATAGAGACCGACAAATTTCCTTCGCCGGTTAATTTAGTTTTCTCCGCCGTTTTGCGAATGATGACATCAACAACTTTCATGTTACTCATATTCTTCTCCTTGCAGGTGTACGGATTCCTGTGGATATGTCCACCAGACGGATGTAGCTATCCCTGGGAAAAAACACCCATTATTTTCAGTCTTACTTTGCGCAACACTGCGCGTCTTTTATTAACTCAAATCGGGTAATTTTGCGGCAGCGTTTTTCTCTATTCCAATAAGCGGCATTAAATTATCAACCGCGGAAGCATAATTAATTGCCGAACTCCAGCCGTCATACTCAGCGATTATTTTCGCTGAGGTGGCCTGCCAGACATCCTGCTCAACGCTGAGCAGATCGTTAATGCTCCGCTTGCTCAGGGTGTATTCATTTTTATAAACATCGCGGGCCCGCAGCGCATTTTCCAGCTGTTGCTTCCCCGCCTCCATTCGTCCCCGTGCGCCGGTCCAGTCAGCCTGCGCGACGGAGGCTTTTTGCAGGACATCGAAACGCGCCTGATCGACCCGAGAGGAGGCCATGGCCCGCGCGCCTTCCGCCTGCCGAACGCGAGCAGAAACCGCGCCCCCCTGATACAGCGGCGCGTCGATATTGAGCTGTATCTGGTCGTCCCAGTAGGAACGGTTGTCCGATTCATAACGGGTGCGCCCCCCCTTCAGGCTTAGCGTAGGCCAGTGCTGGGACTTCGCCGTTTCCACGCCATACTGAGCCGAGCGTTCCATGTTTTGCGCGGCCATCACCGCCGGTATCAGGGAATAATCGATGCGGTTGAGCGAGTCCGGCTCCACGGCAAGATTCGCGGGCACCGGCGAATAGGCCTCTGCCTGCATCCCGGTTAATACCGCAAGCCTGGCGCGCGCGCTGTTTAAGGCGGCGTGATACTGCGCGACCGTCGCCTGCATGCCGGCAATGCGCGTGCGGGTCTGGAGCTCATCGGAGGTGGAACTCACGCCCGCGTCTGCGCGCAGCTTTGCCAGCTGTTCGACGTTCTTGAGCGCCTGCACGTTATCTATTGCCGCCTGCAGCAGATCGGAATAGCGTTTGACCTCGACATAGCTCAGCGCCGTTTTTTCCGCCACGTCCGAAAGCGTGCCCATCAGCTGATAGCGGTAGCTATCGCGCTGGGCGGAGGACTGGCTGATGCTGTTATTGGTCTTGCCAAAATCGTACAGCAACTGCGTCAGGCTCAGCCCCCAGGCGGCTGAATTCTTCAGCGACCCGCTGGAATCGGTGGTCTGGCTGTGCCCTGTACTCCCGTTCAACGATATTTGCGGCATCCAGCCGCTGCGCGCTTCATCTATTTGTGCCTGGCCAATACCTAATTGCGCGGCCTGCTGGCTAATTGACGGATCGCGATCGATCGCAAAAAGAATACTTTCTTTTAAGGTTGTGGTTGCCACCGGGGCAATACCCACCTGATTACTATTGGCGAAAGCCGTATTTATGGCTAATGAAATGAATGCCAGTGCTGCTGTAAATCTGTGTAACATAGGCTTTCGTAATATCGTCATGTTATCTCCCTGACTCTGAGTGATACTCAAGCAAATACCCAAAAAGAGGTACAGATAATTAGACAAATATCTTATTTAGCTACCGTGCTGAATTTTAGGTAATAATCCCCATACCCATTTCCATTGGAGATGAGATCTGCCTGCGCTTTATTTCAATTAAGAATTTACTTATTTCTTAAACTGGTTAGCAGCATAACAAAATGCGGTATACCCCACTACACCCACAATGTTAACGTGGTGTTACAGATAAGAAAAAACATGGGGTTTCTGGACAAAACCCTGAAAATGGAGTTTCAAATGAAACATATAAAACCACTGTTATTTAAGGAAAATTCTTAATTCGTAATATGCACATTTTTGCGTTAATTTCAGAGCGGGTCAGACACAAAGATTTTCAAAGAAGTGTCAATTTACGTAGCCTAAGGGATATATCCAAAATTAAAAACGCTTAAATAACTAATTAAAGCAATTAAACCCTGCATAATTTTTATTAGACAGCATTTAACACTACCCAATGCCGATACGCTGGTTACATAACCCAAATCGTTTAATAAAACATAACAATAACATCGTGATTAACATTCAATACGGCTTCCTTATACCTGCTTAATAAAATTTTAATAATCACCCATCTAAATCATCACGCCGTTGCACATCGTCCTGAGGACATTCCCCTTCTCTCTGCGTCAAAATGCTGTATTATGCAAACTATTGCGACATTTTGCAGGAATGTACCCCGATGCACAAAACCGCTCGTCAACGCTACGTTCTGGATATCCTCAGCGAGCAAGGCCAGGCAAGCATCACTGAACTGGCCGAAAAGCTGCAGGTTTCAGCGGATACCATCCGTCGGGATCTGACCGATCTGGAAAACCAGGGCCTTGCGCAGAAGAACCACGGCGGAGCCATCGCGCTCAACCTCTCCGCCATGAACCGTCAGGGCCGCAACACGCTGCTGCCGGAGACCAAACAGCGACTGGGTAAACAGGTCGCACAGCAGGTTCCACCGGGCTCCACCCTGTTTCTGGATGCCGGAAGTACGGTGATGGCCGTCGCCACCTTTCTTCAGGGGCCGCTCACCGTCATTACTCCCTCGCTGGATATCGCCCAGCATTTTAGCGACCGGGAAGACGTTGAGCTGATCCTGCTCGGCGGGAAATGGGACCACAAGCAGCGACTGTTTGCCGGCAGCGCCACGCTGTCTTTGCTGTCCCGGTATCGGGCAGATATCGCCATTCTTGGGGCATGCGCCATTCATGCCGAGCTCGGGTTGAGCGCCGGTAAAGAAGCGGATGCCGAGGTTAAACGCGCAATGCTGGACGCAAGCCACGCGCACTGGATTGTCGCCGACCACCTGAAAATTAACCGCTGCGAGCCGTATCTGGTTTCCGGGTTATCCAGCATTCAACAACTCTTTTTAGATCGTCCCTGGCCTGAGCTTGGGGACCATAGCGCACTGCAGGTTACGGTGTGTGCGAATTAACGTGGAGAAGGTCATGAGTAAAGTTCAAACAATCAACATTGCGCTGATCGGGTATGGATTTGTCGGTAAAACCTTCCATGCCCCGCTGATCCAGTCTGTGGACGGGATTAAGCTGGCCGTGGTCTCTTCTCGTGATGAAGAGAAAGTTAAACGCGATCTGCCGGACGTACAGGTGGTGGCGACACCGGAAGAGGCTATTCAGCATCCTGATATCGATCTGGTGGTGATTGCCTCCCCCAACGCCACGCACGCCCCGCTGGCGACGCTGGCCCTGAACTCGGGGAAACACGTGGTCGTGGATAAGCCTTTTACCCTCGACATGCAGGAAGCCCGCGACCTGATTGCGCTGGCGGATGAAAAGCAGCTGCTGCTATCCGTCTTCCACAACCGCCGCTGGGACAGCGATTTCCTCGGCATTAAGCAGATTATTGAACAAGGCACGATCGGCAAGGTTAAACACCTGGAATCGCACATCGACCGCTTTCGCCCGGAAGTGCGCGTGCGCTGGCGCGAGCAGAACGTCCCCGGGAGCGGTCTGTGGTTTGATCTGGGCCCTCACCTGATTGACCAGACGCTGCAGCTCTTCGGCCTGCCGGAGTCGGTGCAGGGGAATATCGCGACGCTGCGCGACGGCGCAGAAATTAACGACTGGGCGCACGTGGTCTTAAACTACCCGGAGCATAAGGTCATTCTGCACGCCAGCATGCTGGTTGCTGGCGGTACGGCACGCTTTACCGTCCACGGTGACAAGGGCAGCGTGGTGAAAGCCAGAATCGACCAGCAGGAAGCGCAGCTGCTCGCAGGGGTGATCCCCGGCAGTGAAACCTGGGGCGAAGACGGCGACAGCATGGTGTTCTTTGGGGCCGACGGCGCACCGCAGACGATCCCTACCCCGAAAGGCGATCAGCGCCAGTATTACGTCAACGTACGTGATGCGCTGCTCGGGAAAATCACCAACCCTGTCCACCCTGTAGAGGCACTGGCGGTCATGGCCGTGCTGGAAGCGGCGGTGAAGTCGTCGGAGACGGGGTCAACGCAGGCGCTGGCGTTAACTGCCGAAGAGCGTGCGCTGCTGGGTTAAAAAATAAGCCGGGTGGCGCTGCGCCACCCGGCAAGCGTTAAAGACTACGAACGCTTTTTCGGCATCATGCGCAGAAGGGTATTATCTTTCCAGAAATAGTGATGCATCAGCGCCGCCGCCGCGTGCAGGCCAATCACAAAATAGCCCAGGTTCGCCAGCGTCTCGTGCCACTCTTTCAACATATCAACCAGGTCGAAATTGGACTCCGCCGCATGCGGCATCGCCAGGCCGAAAGCAAACCAGTCGCTGCCCCGGTTATACATCATCACAATGCCAATCAGCGGCAGCGCAATAAACAGCAGATACACCACCAGGTGGCCAAGATGGGACATCCCCGTCACCATCGCTTTTGGCTTCGGCTGAATCGGCGGCGCGCGGAATTTCAGGCGAACCAGCAGACGCGTCACCATCAGCACCAGGATACTGATACCGCACGAGACGTGGATCATATTGATCAATGGACGCGCGGTGCGCGGGAAGAAACCTTTGAACTCCATGGCGCAGTAGGCGACGATGATTAACAGAAACACCAGCCAGTGGATGCCGATTTGCAGGCTTGTATATTTAGTGCGCATGTGATTTCCCGATTAAAAACAGTTATCGCGCCACCATAATCTCCTTTCCTTAAAAATTCATTAACTTTTCTGTATGGTTTTTCAAATACTTCCTCCCGCATGAAGCATCTTCAATTGCCGCCCTGCCCGTGATGGTCTAAGCCTGGATGAGTTCAAACTGTCGCATCGACACGTTTACAGGAGAACACCATGAGTAAAATTGGCATTAACGGCTTTGGACGCATTGGGCGCCTTGTACTGCGTCGCCTTCTTGAAACCCAGGACAGCAATACCGTGGTCGCCATCAACGACCTCACCTCACCGAAAGTGCTGGCCTACCTGCTCAGGCATGATTCCAACTACGGCGGCTTCCCGTGGAGCGTGGATTTCACCGAGGATGCGCTGATTGTTGATGGCAAAACCATTGCGGTGTACGCCGAAAAAGAGGCGAAGCACATTCCGTGGAAAACCGCAGGCGTGGATATCGTCGTGGAGTGCACCGGTTTTTATACCTCTGAAGAGAAATCACGGGCGCACCTGGACGCCGGCGCGAAGAAAGTGCTGATCTCAGCCCCTGCGGGTGACATGAAAACCATCGTCTACAGCGTGAATGACGACACCATTGACGCCAGTGACACCATTATTTCCGTCGCATCCTGCACCACCAACTGCCTCGCCCCGCTGGCGAAAGCCCTGAACGATGCGTTTGAAATAAAAGTGGGCACCATGACCACCATTCATGCCTATACCGGTACGCAGGCGCTGGTGGATGGCCCGCGCGGGAAAGACCTTCGCGCCTCTCGGGCGGCGGCAGAGAATATCATTCCCCATACCACCGGTGCCGCAAAGGCTATCGGTCTGGTGATCCCGGCGCTCAGCGGCAAGCTCAAGGGCCACGCGCAGCGCGTGCCGGTAAAAACGGGTTCGGTCACCGAACTGGTGGCGATTCTGGGCAAGAAAGTCACCGTTGAGGAGATCAACGCCGCGCTGAAAAAGGCGACGCAGGGCAATAAATCGTTCGGGTATACCGACGAAGAGATTGTCTCGTCCGATGTGATTGGCTCGCATTACGGTTCGGTGTTTGACGCCACGCAGACGGAGGTGTCAGAAGCGGGAGAGCTACAGCTGGTGAAAGCGGTAGCGTGGTATGACAACGAGTACGGTTTCGTGACGCAGCTGGTGCGGACGCTGGATAAGTTTGCGGCGCTGTAATTCTATGCCTTTATTCAGGGCTAATATGAGCAGTGAAGCATCCCCTCTCCCTGTGGGAGAGGGTTAGGGTGAGGGGAACATACGGGTGTGGTGGTCATTCCGTTCACTTTATGTTCCTTGCTACTCTTTAACGACATAACCGGTGAACGTGCCAGGGTGGCTCAATCGCCACCACCCTGGCAACCCGGGCTCCCGGCGGTAAATCGCCGCTTCGCGGTACCCTCAGCTTATTCCTTCAGGCTATCGGGTCGGGCATGAGCCTGCATCCCTGCAGGCCACGCCCTCTCGGCGCATCCCTGCGCCTCGCCCCGGCCTTACGGAAACGCTTCGGCGATATACAGCCGGACCAGGACATTGCTGTAAGCCAAAGGTTATTCTGAAGCGGTTGTTATCGCTTCTGATTACACCCTTAAATCGAGCGCCTGGACAACGCATCCGCGAGAACCGGATCCTGCTGCAGCTTTTTCCATGCGGCAATCACCGCATCTGGCAATTCAACGTGCGCGATAAAATCCCGCCCGGCCGGACCATAGCCGTTAACGTCATCATACAAACGCGGCAGCTCCCCCAGAACCAGTGAAAGATAACGGTCAACGGGCCACAGTCCGCTATTGCCCGCGCTAAACTCAAGGCCCTCTTTGCCATTGTGCAGCGTTGGCGTAAACCCGGGATGGCTTATCCACTGCGGTGATACGGGCTCATCCCGACAAACTCGGGCAAATGTCGCCATCGTTCGGCGCTGCATCGTCGGGTCCTGCACCACCAGCACCCGCCCGATCGCGCGCTGATGCTGTTTCAGCATATTCCAGCTAAAACGCGCATTCTCACCGCAGTTGGTGGAGCGATCTTCAATCCACAGGCGTGCATCGGGGATCTGCCAGAACTCCCGCGCAATGTCGGCAAGAATTCTCGCTTCGGCCCGCCCTTCAACCTGTAAGGTGTGATAACGCGGATGACTGCCGATAGCTGAATATAAAAACGCGGTTGAATGACCAATACCGCCGCTAATCAGGAGCGGGATTTCTCTCTGCGCGGCAATACGGCAGGCCGCCTCAATGGTCGGGATCACCGCGTTCCCTGCCAGGATCACCGCATCGACGTCCGGGGGCTGGCGGCTGTCGCTCAGGTCGTCCTGCGCCAGCCATTCACCGACAGTATTGATGGCCGCCAGGGTGGCATCCGGCAGGATGGGAAAATGGGGCTGAACCATGGTGAACTCCTCATTTATGTCTCTTCAGGGTAGCGGCTTCTTACCGATAACGCAGAGGTGGGCTCTGAAATCAGACGTTGTTTTATCGCCCAAATTGTCATTTTTCTGAAATAACCAGAAACATCCAAAAACAATTGGGTTGCACCTGCATATTATGCTTTTGGTTTTCCATCATACAAAACATCCTGTTGCACATGTTCTCTGCAAAAGCACCCAACGCTGCATATTTCACCGTGATCTGACCAGTTTCATCCCCCGTTAGCTTGCCAAATACAACATCCCACCATAAGTTGCTTAACAATTTCACAACCTTTTTTATCATCGCAGGTTGCACCTGAAGCGCGCCAGGTGACACCTCATACATCATCAACGTGGCGGGGTTTCAGGTCATGACAGAACATGAAAGTACGACGACGGTATTACGAAAAAATAAGAAGGTGTTAATCGCCAGCCTTACCGGGAGCGCCATTGAATGGTTTGACTATTTTCTCTACGGTACGGCGGCCGCGCTGGTCTTCAATAAGATCTTTTTCCCGATGGTCGACCCGGTGATCGGGCTCATCCTCTCCTATCTCTCTTTCTCATTAACCTTTTTTATTCGCCCCATTGGCGGGGTACTTTTCGCTCATATCGGCGACCGCATCGGCCGTAAAAAAACGCTCGTACTGACCCTCTCTTTGATGGGAGGTGCAACCGTTATGATTGGCCTGCTGCCCACGTATGAGATGATTGGCCTGTGGGCGCCCGCTCTGCTGATCCTGATGCGTATCATTCAGGGGATGGGCATAGGCGGTGAATGGGGCGGCGCGCTGCTGCTGGCCTACGAATACGCGCCCGAAAAACGTAAAGGCTTCTTCGGCAGTATTCCGCAGGCGGGCGTCACCATCGGCATGCTGATGGCGACCTTTATCGTCTCGCTGATGACCCTGTTCAGCGAGGAGGACTTCCTCTCCTGGGGCTGGCGCATCCCGTTCCTGCTGAGTTCGGTTCTGGTGTTGCTCGGCCTGTGGATCCGTAAGGACATCGACGAGACGCCTGATTTCAAGAAGGTAAAACAATCGGGCCAGGTGGCGAAAGCGCCTCTGCGCGATACCCTGAAACATCACTGGCGCGAAGTGCTGATTGCCGCCGGTCTGAAGGTGGTAGAAACCGCGCCGTTCTATATCTTCTCGACGTTTGTCGTGAGCTATGCCACCACGACGCTGACGTATCAAAAATCTCAGGCGCTGGAAGCCGTGACGCTGGGAGCCCTGGTGGCCACGGTGATGATCCCGTTAATGGGGCTGCTCTCGGATAAAATTGGCCGTCAACGCATGTATGCCGCGAGCGTCTTCATCCTGGGTTTGTTTATCGTGCCGTGGTTTATGCTGCTCAATACCGGAACAACCTGGGGCATTGTGCTTGCGACGGTCATCGCCTTTGGCGTGTTGTGGGCACCGGTAACGGCGGTACTCGGCACGCTGTGCTCTGAAATTTTTAGTGCAAACGTACGCTACACCGGCATTACGCTCGGTTATCAGCTGGGTGCCGCGCTGGCCGGCGGTACCGCGCCGCTGATTGCCACCGGACTGCTGGCAAAATATGACGGCGACTGGGTTCCGGTGGCCTGGTATCTTGCCGTCACGGTGGTCATTTCATTAATCGCGATTTTCTGCGCCAGCCGCGTCAAGCGAACGACCCTTCTGCAGGCACAGCCCGAACATCTCTGATCGTTGTCGGCCCGACTTTCGGGCCGCTCTTTTTCCTTAAACTTCCCTTCTACATTTGATTAACATGCGTAAATCATATTCACTTGAATTATCATTTGCGGCAGACGTAGAATCGCTAGCACGCTAATTATTCAATTATTTCTAAGGTAAACGACGTTATGCGCCTGCCCGAACGCGACCCTTATGCTCCTCGCGAGTGGCAGCCACATGAGAAACCCGCCCTGCTGGGTTCGCCTTCCACACCCGAGCACAGTACGCCAAAACGGATTGCCTACGGCGTCGTTGGCCTGCTGGTGTGCCTGACGGGAGCGCTGGGAAATGCGGTGGTGACCGCCAACCTGCAAAATCTGCAGGGCACCTTCGGGGCCTGGTCGACCGAAATCGCCTGGCTGCCTGCGGTCTACGTCATGACCAACATCTCTATCAACTTGCTGCTGGTCAAGTTCCGCCAGCAGTACGGTCTGCGCGCCTTCACGGAAGGTTTTCTGGTGCTGTACGTGCTGGTGACCTTTTTCCACCTGTTCGTTAACGATCTCAGCTCGGCGCTGATGGTGCGCGCCGCGCACGGGATGGTGGCCGCCGCGCTCAGCTCTCTGGGGATTTACTATCAGATCCAGGCCTGGCCTGCGAAGCACCGCCTGAAGGCGCTCACCATCGGGATTACCGGGTCGTCGCTCGCCATCCCTCTGGCCCGCCTGTTTTCCACCGAACTGCTGCAGCTGGACGAGTGGCGCGGGCTCTATTTCTTCGAGCTGGGGCTGGCGCTGATCTCCCTGGCCTGCGTAATAGCCTTAAAACTGCCGCCGGGCGACAGGCGCAAGGTCTTTGAGAAGAAAGACTTTATCACCTTCTTTTTAATGGCCCCCGGAATGGCCCTGCTCTGCGCCGTGCTCTCGTTGGGCCGCCTTGACTGGTGGTTCGAGGCGCCGTGGATCGGCTGGTCGCTGGCGCTATCGCTGGTGCTGATTGTGGCTGCCATCGTCTTTGAACATAACCGCACCAACCCGCTGCTGAACAC
This sequence comes from Enterobacter cloacae complex sp. P16RS2, assembly GCF_014982155.1. NCBI lineage: Bacteria > Pseudomonadati > Pseudomonadota > Gammaproteobacteria > Enterobacterales > Enterobacteriaceae > Enterobacter > Enterobacter cloacae complex sp. P16RS2. The sequence goes on from NZ_JADCKW010000029.1 coordinate 119,086, forward strand.
CCGCTGGCTGTCGAGCGGCAGCATCGTCCGTCTGGGGCTGATCATGCTGCTGATCCGTATCGTGCTGGCAGAGCAAAACACCGGGGTCATCGGCTGGCTGCAGTACGTGGGGTTGCAGAACGAGCAGATGACCCACCTGGCGTGGTCCATTTTCGCCGGGATCGTCTGCGGGATTGTCACCAGCTGCCTCACGATTAAGCCGACCAAACTGGCGTGGCCAATCATCACTTCTCTGGCGCTGATGATTGTTGCCTCGCTGCTGGACAGCCAGTCCAACAACCTGACCCGGCCGGATCAGCTGATGCTAAGCCAGTTTCTGCTGGGCTTCGGCAGCGCCTTCTTCCTGGCACCCGCCATGCTGGCCGCCATTGGCGGGGTGATCGCCGACCCGCGCAACCTGGTCAGCTTCTCGGTGATGTTTGGCATGAGCCAGAACCTCGGCGGCCTGCTGGGTTCCGCGATCCTCGGAACCTTCCAGACCTGGCGCGAGAAGTATCACTCCAGCCTGCTGGCGGACCAGCTCTCCACGCTCAACCCGCTGGTCAACGAGCGTATCCAGCTTTACACCCAGATGTACCGGAGCCTGATTGGCGACAGTTCGCTGCTGGGAACGCAGGCGATAACGCAGCTGCAAACGGTGACGACGCTTGAGGCGAATATTCTGGCTTACAACGATACTTATCTGCTGACGGCGGGCATCGCTGCCGCCACGCTGGTCTGGATTTTATGGCGCTTGCTGCGCCTGCGCATCACTGCCCGTATGGCGCTTAAAAACGCCACCGGCAACAAATAATTGAAAGAGTTCTGGAGAGTTTATGAGTCAGCAGGATGCCGCCAAAGAGCAGGCCAACACCCGCAAAAATGTGCGCATTGTTTCCGTTTTCACCGCCGCTGCCATCGGTATTGTCGGCGTGCTGGTGATCCTTTACGCATGGCAGCTGCCGCCTTTCACCCGCCACGCGCAGTTTACAGACAACGCCTACGTGCGCGGCCAGACGACGTTCATCAGCCCCCAGGTGAATGGCTATATCACCGAGGTGAAGGTTCAGGACTTTGTGCAGGTTAAAAAAGGCGACCTGCTGCTGCAGATTGATGACCGTATCTATCGTCAGCGCGTGCATCAGGCCGAGGCACAGCTGGCGATGAAAATTGCCGCGCTCAATAACAACCTGCAGCAGCGTAAAAGCGCCGAAGCGACGATCGCCAAAAACGACGCCGCGCTGAAAAATGCCCGCGCCCAAAGCCTGAAAACCCAGGCGGATTTAAAGCGGGTGAAGGATTTGACGGCTGACGGATCGCTTTCCATTCGCGAACGCGACGCGGCGCTGGCCAGCGCGGCCCAGGGCAGCGCCGACATCGAGCAGGCCAAAGCCTCGCTTGAGATGTCGCGTCAGGATCTGCAGACGGTAATTGTGAACCGCGGCGCGCTGGAGGCGGATGTCGACAATGCGAAAGCGGCGCTGGAGCTGGCGCAAATTGACCTGCAAAACACCCGCATTATCGCCCCGCGCGACGGCCAGCTCGGCCAGATTGCCGTGCGTCTCGGGGCGTACGTGACCGCCGGGACCCATCTCACCACCCTTGTGCCTCCGCAGCACTGGGTGATCGCCAATATCAAAGAGACGCAGCTGGCGGAGCTGCGCGTCGGCCAGCCCGTCAAATTCACCGTCGATGCCCTGAACAACAAAGCGTATCAGGGCCGCGTGGAGAGCATCTCGCCGGCAACCGGCGTGGAGTTCAGCGCCATCACGCCGGACAACGCCACCGGCAACTTTGTCAAAATCGCCCAGCGTATTCCGGTGCGCATCGAGGTGCTCGGCAAGCCTGAGGAGTCCGCCCTGCTGCGTCCAGGCATGTCGGTGCAGGTGACCATTGATACGCGGGAGGGCAAACAATGACCCTTCGCCCGATAGCCGGTCTGGTGCTGGCGGTGACGCTGGCCGGATGCCAGTCCGTCGACGTCAAACCCGCGCAGCCGACGCTGCAAATCCCTGCGCAGTGGCGTGCCGATTCCGGTCCTGCCAGCCCGGCGGAGCAGCTCTGGTGGCGCAATTTTCATGACAACAACCTCAACCGCTACGTGGATCGGGCGCTAAAGAACAACAGCGACGTGCTGATCGCCCGCGAACGGATTAACGAGTATCAGGCGCGGGTCTTTGCGGCCGACGGCAGCCTGTTTCCGTCGCTTGACGCGGGCGTAACGGGGACCCGCGCCCGTTCGCAATCCGCCGCGACCGGGCTGCCGGTCTACGGCACGCTGTACAGAGGTAGCCTGACGGCGAGCTACGATGTAGATATCTGGGGCGTCAACCGCAGCACGGCCAATGCCGCCGAAGCCTCGCTGGCGGCGCAAAAAGCCGCCGCTGCCGCCGCGGATTTGACCGTCGCGTCTTCGGTTGCGTCCGGGTATGTCACCCTGCTCTCGCTTGACGAACAGCTGCGCGTGACCGAATCCACGCTGAAATCGCGAGAAGAGGCATTTAACCTCGCGAAACGTCAGTTTGAGACGGGCTACAGCTCGCGTCTGGAACTGATGCAGTCGGATTCCGAACTCCGCTCAACGCGGGCGCAGGTTCCCGTGCTGCAGCATCAGATTGCACAGCAGGAGAACGCCCTGAGCCTGCTGCTGGGAAGCAATCCCGGCGCGGTAGCGCGCAGCGAGAGCTTTGAGGCGCTAACGCCGCTGTCGCTGCCGTCACAGCTGCCTTCTACGCTCCTGAACCGTCGGCCGGATATCGTTCAGGCCGAACGCCAGCTGGTTGCGGCTGACGCCTCGCTTGCCGCGTCGCGCGCGAGCCTGCTGCCGTCGATCAACCTGACCGCAACAGGATCGATACAGGATCGCACCCTGTCCGGCCTGCTGGACAACCCGCTTCAGCTCTGGAGCGTCGGGGGCAGTATTCTCGCCCCGCTGCTGAACCGCCAGGCGCTGAATGCGCAGGTGGATATATCCCAGTCCCAGCGTAACCAGGCGCTGTACGCCTATGAAAAAACCGTGCGTAACGCGTTTGCCGAAGTGAACAACAGCCTTGATGCGATTACGCGCTATCAGGAACAGCTGACCGAGCTGCTTGCCCAGCAGGAGGTGGCGCAGGAGACGCTGCGCATTGCGCAGAACCGCAATCGCAACGGCTACTCTTCCTATCTGGACGTGCTGGACGCCCAGCGCACGCTGTACTCGGTGCAGACCAGCGTGGTGCAGGTGAAAAATAACCTGCTGCTGGCGCAGATCGATTTGTACAGGGCGCTGGGCGGCGGCTGGGAGAGCGCGTGAACCGCCTTGCGCGCTGATGCCCTCACCCCGACCCTCTCCCACAGGGAGAGGGAGAAAAATCCAAGGAGTCAATCTATGCAACAAAAATGGTCTGCAGTAGATAATTACATGATTTCTTCGCTGATCCCTGACGATGACGTGCTGAGTCAGGTGCTGGAAAACAACAAACGCGCCGGGCTACCCGAACACGATGTTGCGGCCAATCAGGGGCAACTGCTGGCGCTGTTCGTGCGCATGACCCAGGCAAGACGCATTCTTGAGATCGGGACGCTGGGTGCCTATAGCTCAATCTGGATGGCGCGCGCCCTGCCGCCGGACGGAAAGCTGGTTACGCTCGAGGCTGACCCGACGCATGCCGATGTGGCCCGCCAGAATATTCACCTCGCGGGGCTGAGCGATCGCATTGAACTGATTGAAGGCCCGGCGCTGAGCTCGCTGGAGAATTTCGGTGACGTTCCGGCGTTCGACCTGATCTTTATCGATGCCGATAAGCCAAACAATCCCGGCTATCTGGAGTGGGCGCTGCACTATTCACGTCCCGGCACGATAATCATTGGCGATAACGTGGTGCGCGATGGCGAAGTGATTAACGGGCAAAGCGACGACGCGCGCGTGCTGGGGGTGCGGCGTTTTATCGAGATGATTGGGGATAACCCGCGCCTAACCGCCACCGCGCTGCAAACGGTGGGGGTTAAGGGATGGGATGGGTTTACGCTGGCAATCGTGAACGGATGAAAATTGTGCGGCCTGGTGCCCTCACCCCAACCCTCTCACACAGGGCTGAGGAATCCCCACAAAATAATCCCAGCACGGACGCCCCCCCTCTCGGCCTGCAGGAAACGCCTCAGCGATTTACAGCCGAACCAGGGCGTCGCTGTAAGTCTTCAATCTTTCTGAAACAACGTTATAGCTTCTGTTTAATCATTTCTGGGGATTCCTCAATCCACAGAGAGAGGGAGAAAACCGGGCAAGGGTTTTAAGCGGAAATCTGCTCCATCGCCTGCAGAATACGCTTATCCGAAATCGGATACGGCGTACCGAGCTGCTGGGCAAAGAAGCTGACGCGCAGCTCCTCTATCATCCAGCGGATCGCCTGAACGTCTTCATCATCGCGGCGCGCCGGCGGCAGCTTGTTTAGCCACTGCTGCCACGCCTGCTGCACGCTCTCCACTTTCAGCATCTGCGCGCGATCGCGGTGCGGGTCGATAGCCATTTTTTCCAGACGTTTTTCAATCGCCTGAAGATAGCGCAGCGTATCGCCCAGACGCTTAAAGCCGTTGCCGGTGACAAAGCCGCGATAGACCAGCCCCGCCATCTGCGCCTTCACGTCCGAGAGCCCCAGCGCCATGGTCATATCCACGCGCCCCTTCAGGCGCTTGTTGATATTGAACACGGCGGTAAGGATCTGCTCGACCTGTTTGGCAATCTCCACCACGGTGTCGTTCAGCTCCGCGCGCACCTTTTCATGGAGCTGAGCAAAGCCCTCTTCCGTCCAGACCGGACCGCCCGCCTCGTGGATCAGCTTGTCCACGCCGCAGGAGATGCAGTCGTCAATCAGATCCAGCACCTTGCCGTACGGGTTAAAGTACAGCCCGAGCTTGGCTTTGTTCGGCAGCTTCTCGTGCAGATACTTGATCGGCGACGGGATGTTGAGCAGCAGCAGGCGACGCAGCCCGCGCCACATCATCTGCTGCTGTTCCTGCGGATTATCAAACAGTTTGATCGCCACGCTGTCGCGCTCGTCCACCAGCGCAGGCCAGGCTTTGACCTTATAGTTACCGCGCTTCTGTTCGTAGCTTTCCGGAAGCTGACCAAAGCTCCAGATATGCAGCCCGCTCTGCTCGATACCGTCGTCCGCCACCGCAGACAGCGTTTCCTGAACTTTGCCTTTCAGCGCCTCTTTCAGCTCGCTCAGCGAACGCCCTTCCAGCAGCTTTTTGTTTTTATCATCCACCACGCGGAAGCTGATTTTCAGGTGATCGGGCACCTGATCCCAGTTCCAGTCTTCACGGTCGATGGTGGTGCCGGTCATGCGTCGGAACTCACGCTCGAGCGCGTCCAGCAGCGGCAGCTCCAGCGGCGTGACGCGGCCTAAAAAGGCTTCCGCATAGTTTGGCGCAGGCACAAAGTTACGGCGCACCGGTTTCGGCAGGGATTTGATCAGCGCAATCACCAGCTCGCGGCGCAGGCCGGGAATTTGCCATTCAAACCCGCCTTCATCGACCTGGTTTAACAGCGGCAGCGGAATATGAACGGTCACGCCATCCGCGTCGGCCCCCGGTTCAAACTGATACGTCAGGCGCAGCTTGAGGTTGCCCTGATGCCAGAAGTTCGGGTAGTCGAGCTTGCTGACCGACTCCGCCCCCTCTTTAATCAGCATGCTCTTTTCGAAGTTGAGCAGGTCCGGCGTCTCTTTGCTGGCCTTCTTCCACCAGCTGTCGAAGTGGCGGGCGGAGATGACATCGTGGCTGATGCGCTGGTCGTAAAACTCAAACAGCGCCTCATCGTCCACCAGAATGTCGCGGCGGCGGGACTTGTGCTCAAGCTCCTCCACTTCCGCGCGCAGCTTCAGGTTTTCGCGGAAGAAGGCGTGGCGCGTCTGCCAGTCGCCCTCCACCAGCGCGTGTCGGATAAAGAGCTCGCGGCTGAGCGCCGGGTCAATCTGGCTGTAGTTGACCTTCCGCGCGGCAACCACCGGCAGGCCGTAAACGGTCACCTTCTCGGTCGCCATTACCGCGCCCTGCGCGCGCTCCCAGTGCGGTTCGCTGTACGAGCGTTTCAGCAGATGCTGAGCCACCGGCTCCACCCATTCCGGATCGATACGCGCGGCAATGCGCCCCCACAGGCGGCTGGTTTCCACCAGCTCGGCGACCATGGTCCATTTCGGCGGCTTTTTGAACAGGCCGGAACCGGGGAAGATGGAGAAACGGGCGTTACGCGCGCCGGTATACTCCTGCTTTTCGGCGTCCTTCATCCCAATGTGGGACAGCAGGCCGGTCAGCAGCGCGATATGAATCTCGCGGTACTCCGCCGGCTCGCTGTTGACCGGAATGCCCAGCTCTTTCACCACCTGGCGCAGCTGGGTGTAGATATCCTGCCACTCGCGCACGCGCAGGTAGTTGAGGAAATCCACGCGGCACTGGCGGCGGAACTGGTTCGAGGAGAGCGCTTTCTGCTGCTCGCCGAGATAGTTCCACAGGTTTACGAAGGCGAGGAAGTCGGACTCTTTGTCGTGGAAGCGACGATGCTTTTCGTCAGACGCCTGCTGTTTGTCCATCGGACGCTCGCGCGGGTCCTGAATGGAGAGCGCCGAGGTAATGATCATCGCCTCGCGCACGCAGCCGTGCTTTTGCGCTTCCAGCACCATACGGGCCAGACGCGGATCCACCGGCAGCTGGCTGAGCTGGCGGCCCAGCGGCGTCAGCTTGTAGACCGTCGCCTGCTCGTCGGTGGTAATGGCGCCGAGCTCTTCCAGCAGACGCACGCCGTCCTGAATGTTGCGTTTGTCCGGCGCTTCGACAAACGGGAACGCGGCGATGTCCCCCAGCCCCAGCGCGGTCATCTGCAGGATAACGGACGCCAGGTTGGTGCGCAGAATTTCCGGGTCGGTAAACTCCGGGCGCGACAGGAAATCATCTTCGGAATAGAGACGAATACAGATCCCTTCCGACACGCGGCCGCAGCGGCCTTTACGCTGGTTAGCGGACGCCTGGGAGACCGGCTCAATCGGCAGCCGCTGGACCTTCGTGCGGTAGCTGTAGCGGCTGATGCGCGCCGTGCCCGGGTCGATCACGTATTTGATCCCCGGTACGGTCAGCGAGGTTTCCGCCACGTTGGTCGCCAGAACGATGCGTCGCCCGCCATGCGGCTGGAAGACGCGGTTCTGCTCGCTGTTCGAAAGGCGCGCGTAAAGCGGCAGGATCTCCGTGTGGCGCAGGTCGCGCTTGCTGAGCGCATCGGCGGTATCGCGAATTTCGCGTTCGCCGCTCATGAAGATCAGGATGTCGCCCGCGCTCTCGTTGCCCAGCTCGTCAACGGCGTCGAAGATAGCCTGCAGCTGGTCGCGCTCGGTATCGTCCGCATCTTCCACAATCGGGCGATAGCGCACTTCCACCGGATACGTGCGTCCTGACACCTCGATAATCGGCGCATTGTTGAAATGCTTTGAGAAGCGCTCAGGGTCGATGGTCGCGGAGGTGATGATGATTTTCAGATCCGGGCGACGCGGCAGCAGCTCTTTCAGGTAGCCGAGCAGGAAGTCGATGTTCAGGCTGCGCTCGTGCGCTTCGTCAATGATGATGGTGTCGTACTGCATCAGCAGGCGATCCTGCTGGATTTCCGCCAGCAGAATACCGTCGGTCATCAGCTTGACCATGGTGTTATCGCTAACGTGGTCGCTGAATCGCACCTTGTAACCGATGCAGCCGCCCGGCTCCGTCTGCAGCTCTTCGGCAATACGGTTCGCCACGGTGCGTGCCGCCAGTCGACGCGGCTGGGTGTGGCCTATCAGCCCTTTTAGCCCGCGTCCCAGCTCCATACAGATTTTCGGCAGTTGGGTGGTTTTCCCCGAGCCGGTTTCCCCCGCCACAATCACCACCTGGTGGTCGCGGACGGCCTCAAGGATGTCCTGTTTTTTCTGGCTGACGGGCAGGTTTTCCGGATAGGTAATTGCCGGACGTGCGGCTTCGCGCAGCACAACTTTCCCTGCTGCCTGTTCAATCTCTTTCGCCATCTCCTGGTAAATGGCCTGTTGAGCATCAGGATTTTTAACCTTCTTAACGCCGTGCAGACGACGGGCGAAGCGCTGTTTGTCGCGCAGCATCAGAGAATCGAGCTGTTGCAGGAGCATCGGGAAGGTCAATTTTTGTTGTTCTGTCATAGCGTTAAAGGGCACTACACGCCCTGATAAACTCTCTTTTTAATGATTGCTATAGAGTACCACAATGACGCCTTTCGCGCCTTATTCAAAAAATTCGAACATAGGCTTCGATATATTGCGCTATCTCTATGGCAGGATTGTGAATAGAGTGTCAACAAGCAACGGGGCAACCCCCTTCAATCAAATGCAACAACAGGAATCACCCATGAGCAAAGTATTAGTTTTGAAATCCAGTATTCTGGCAGGGTACTCTCAGTCTGGTCAGCTGTCTGATTACTTCGTTGAACAGTGGCGTGAACAGCATTCCGCTGACGAAATCACCGTGCGTGACCTGGCTGCAAACCCAATTCCTGTGCTGGACGGCGAGCTGGTTGGCGCGCTGCGCCCAAGCGATGCACCACTGTCTCCACGTCAGCAGGAAGCCCTGGCCCTGTCCGACGAGCTGATTGCTGAGCTGCAGGCGCACGACGTTATCGTCATCAACGCCCCAATGTACAACTTCAACATCCCTACCCAGCTGAAGAACTACTTCGACCTGGTGGCGCGCGCTGGCGTAACCTTCCGTTACACCGAGAACGGCCCTGAAGGTCTGGTGAAAGGCAAGCGTGCGATCGTACTGACCAGCCGTGGCGGTATCCATAAAGACACCCCAACCGACCTGGTTGCGCCGTACCTGAGCCTGTTCCTGGGCTTCATCGGCATCACTGACGTGAACTTCGTGTTCGCTGAAGGTATCGCTTACGGTCCGGAAGTGGCGACCAAAGCGCAGACCGATGCGAAAGCCGCTATCGACAGCCTGGTAGCAGCCTAAGACTTCACCCTCTCACCGCCTGGTGGGAGGGTTTTTCTTTTCCCCGCATTTCGTTATCATCCGCTCCCACTCTCCAGCCGGGCGGCCTGATGTCTGCGATTATTGATTCTTTTATTGCCCCACCGTGTCACGACGACATTCAGATCCTCTGGCAGGATGAACATCTGCTGCTGATCGATAAGCCTTCCGGTCTGCTCAGCCTCTCGGGCAAAAATCCGCAAAATCTTGATTCCGTCCATTATCGTCTGGTCCAGACATTCCCCGGCTGCACGCTGGTACACCGTCTGGATTTCGGCACGTCCGGGCTAATGGTGGTTGCGCGCAATAAGGCCATCAACGCGGCGCTGTGCCAGCAGTTCAGCCAGCGCAGCGTGGAGAAGGTCTACAGCGCCCTGCTTTGCGGCCATGTGGAAAACGACGAGGGAATAATAGACGCGCCGATTGCCAAAGACCCGGCGCTGTTTCCGCTGATGTCGATTTGCGCCATCAACGGAAAACCCGCCCGCTCCCGCTATCGGGTCGTGGAACGTTTTTATCAGGGTACGGGACTGCCGTTAACGCGGGTGATACTGACGCCGGAGACCGGGCGAACCCATCAGCTGCGTATTCACTGCCAGCAGCTGGAGCACCCGATTCTGGGCTGCGACCTGTATGGCGGTCTTGAAGCGCTGGGGGCTGAGGAAACGCCCCGGCTGATGCTGCATGCAAGCGAGTTGAATTTTATCCATCCCGTGAGCGGAGAGCCGGTTAACGCCCGTCACGCCGCCCCGTTCTGAATGCGGTTTACCACATCAAATCGTCAGGGATTTTGAAGTCCGCGTACGGATCGTCTTCGTCCTGCTCTTCCTGGCTGAGCGCGCTGTTTAACACGATGCTGTCGGCATCGCGCTGGGCAATTTTATCGGCCACCACCGCCGGAATAATCGCGTATTCACAGTCGCCGCTGGCGTTGATGACCAGACGGGCAATCGCCAGACGGCCGTTGATCAGCTGAGCCTGGGTTTGCTTGTCGACGTCGATTTTTTTGATCAGATTGCCGTCGGTGAAGTTAAAGGTGATGTTGCCTTTCGCCACGGTGATGCGGTTCATCTCAATCAGCTGCTTCACCTGCGCCTTAAACTCTTTCGCCAGCACGGCCTGCTTCTGCTGCTCGCTCAGCAGCTTGTCGCGCTCGATCTGCGCTTTCTTGTTCTCTTCTACCGCTTCCCGAGCCTCGCGCGCCTGAACGCGTGATTTCTTTGCCGTGCGCTGCACTTTCGCCGCTTTTTTGCTGCTGACTAAGCCCGCTTTCAGCATCTGCTCTTGTAAGGTGAGTTTTGTCATGATTGTTTCTAAACCGGTTGGAAATTTTGGGGATTATAGCGGGAATTGAACGGAAATAAAAAATCCCTCTCCAACGCAGCCGGTTAACGACGAGGGCAAGTGCATATCACAGACATATTACGAGCTTCGCCCGGCGGCGCTGCGCTTACACCGGCCTACAAACGACGCTGAACCTTAGGCCGGGTAAGCGCAGCGCCACCCGGCATGAAGGCAGCGACACCTCGAGCATTACACTTCATGAACTTCGCTCATGTTGCATTGAAATTAAGTCACTTCCCCTGCGCCGCGGGCTCAGGCATAAATTATGCATTGGTAACTTCTTAGCAACATGAACTTAGGATGCATAACCACAATGAGCAAAGCTTTCACATATACCCTTAAGCGCAGTTGCTTCGATGAGAATTACAACCCGTCAGAAAATACGCGTACGACCACCAACTTTGCCAACCTGGCGCGCGGGGAAAAGCGTCAGGAAAACCTGCGCAATACGCTGGTGATGATCAACAACCGCTTTAACGCCCTGGCGCGCTGGGATAACCCAAACGCCGATCGCTACGCGGTTGAGCTTGAAATTATCTCTGTCGATTTGAACATTGGCGCGGAAAAACCGTTCCCGGCTATTGAGATTCTGCAAACCACCATTGTCGACAAGAAAAACAACCAGCGTATCCCTGGCATCGTCGGAAATAACTTCTCTTCTTACGTGCGGGATTATGATTTCAGCGTGCTGTTGCTGGAGCACAACAAGAACCAGCAGCACTTCAGCATTCCGGAAAAATTTGGCGAACTGCACGGCAATATCTTCCGCCATTTTGTGAATTCGCCGGAATACAAAGAGAACTTCAGCAAGGGTCCGGTGATCTGCCTGAGCGTCTCCAGCAAAGATACGTATCGCCGCACCGGTAATCAGCACCCCGTGCTGGGCGTGGAGTATCAGCCGGATGGCGAGTCGCTGACGGAACAGTACTTCGCGAAGATGGGACTGAAGGTTCGCTACTTCATGCCGGAAAACAGCGTGGCGCCTTTCGCGTTCTTCTTTACCGGGGATTTGCTGAGTGACTACACCGATCTGGAGCTGATTGCCACCATCAGCACGATGGAGACATTCCAGAAAATCTATCGCCCGGAAATTTATAACGCAAACTCGGCGGCGGGACTGTGCTACCGACCGGATCTGAACCAGCAGGATCACTCCTTAACCAAAATTGTTTATGACCGGGAAGAGCGTAGCCGACTGGCGATTGAACAGGGTCGCTTTACCGAAGCGTACTTTATTAAGCCTTACCAACACATTCTTGAGCAGTGGTCTGATAACTACACGCTTTAATACATCAAAAAAGGTCTTTTATTATGAAAACATTGCTCCCGACTTCAACGGCTGGCAGCCTGCCTAAGCCGACCTGGCTTGCACAACCTGAAACGCTCTGGTCCCCCTGGAAATTACAGGATCAGGAACTCCTGGCGGGTAAACAGGACGCGCTGCGCCTGTCCCTGGATGAGCAGATCCGCGCGGGTATCGATATCGTCAGCGACGGGGAACAGACCCGCCAGCACTTCGTCACTACCTTTATTGAACACCTGAGCGGCGTGGATTTTGAAAATCGCCAGACGGTGCGCATTCGTAACCGCTACGACGCCAGCGTGCCGACCGTGGTTTCTGCCGTTGCGCGTCAGAAACCGGTATTCGTGGACGATGCGAAATACCTGCGTCAGCTCACGGACAAGCCGATCAAATGGGCCCTGCCCGGGCCGATGACCATGATCGACACTCTTTACGACGCCCACTATAAAAGCCGCGAAAAGCTGGCCTGGGAATTCGCCAAAATCCTCAATCAGGAAGCGCGTGAGTTAGAGGCCGCAGGCGTGGATATTATCCAGTTTGATGAACCGGCATTTAACGTCTTTTTTGACGAGGTGAACGACTGGGGTATCGCCGCGCTGGAGCGCGCCATTGAAGGGCTGAAGTGCGAAACCGCGGTACACATCTGCTACGGCTACGGCATCAAAGCCAATACCGACTGGAAAAAAACGCTCGGCTCAGAGTGGCGCCAGTACGAAGAGGCCTTCCCCAAGCTGCAGACCTCTAATATCGACATCATCTCACTGGAGTGCCACAACTCCCGCGTGCCGATGGATCTGCTGGAGCTGATCCGCGGTAAAAAGGTGATGGTCGGCGCGATTGATGTGGCAACCAACGCCGTTGAAACGCCGGAGGAAGTCGCCGATACGCTGCGTAAAGCGCTGCAGTTCGTCGATGCCGACAAGCTTTACCCGTCAACCAACTGCGGCATGGCCCCTCTTTCACGCCAGGTGGCTAACGGCAAGCTGAAAGCGCTTAGCGCCGGCGCAGAGATTATCCGCAAGGAGCTCGGCGCGTAATTGCCTTACGTTTGCCAGTAGAGCGGCGTACCGAAAAACGCCACGTAATAATCAATCACCGCCCTGACGTTCAGGGGCGGATGACGTGCGTTAGGATAGATCGCCGCAATATTGAGTTGCTCCGTGTTGATGGCGCACGCCATTTCCGGCATAAGGGCAACCAGCTCACCCCGCTTCAGCCTGTCGCCAATCAGCCAGTCCGGAAACAGGACGATCCCCATCCCGCCCAGCGCGGCAATGAGCAGCGACTCCGCATTATTGGACGTCATCAGCGGCGCGACGGGATAATGCACCCAATTCTCCCCTTTGCGACGCACGAGCCAGCGGTTAGGCCCGGACGAACCGCGATAGACCAGACATTTGTGCTGGCTCAGTTCGGTCGGGTCGGCCGGAATGCCGTGTTGACGCAGATACGCGGGAGATGCGGCGAGGTGGTAGCGCTGCTGCCCAAAAACACGGGCGTGGAACGTCGAATCCGTCAGCGTGCCGATGCGGAAAATGAGATCGGCGGCGTCCCGGTGCGGGTCGATAAAGTCATCGGTAAGCGTTAGCTCTATGGTTAACCGTGGATAACGCTCGGCCAGGCCTGCCAGTCCGGGCGCAACGTGTCTCTGTCCAAAAAATACCGGCCCATTTATGCGAACCGTGCCGGAGGGTTCGGTCGAACGTTCGTCCAGCTCTCGACGCGCCTCTTCGAAGTTATCGACCATCGCCCGGGCATAGCGGATAAACAGATGCCCGCTTTCCGTGGGGATCACCGCCCGGGTATTGCGATAGAACAGCTGCTGGCCGAGCGCGTCCTCAAGCTGATGAACAATGCGCGACACCTGCGAGGCAGAAATTCCTTCTCGTCGCGCGACGACGGAAAAGTTCTGCGTTTCATAGACGGCAATAAACAGCAGCAGTGAGCGAAGGTTCATGCTTCCGGCATCTGACATTAATGCATTTCCTGCAATGGTGTTTCCTGCATTATGGCATTTTTCTCACGGGTCTACCGACGTAATCTTCTTCGCCAGAAAACGGAGGAAGCGTAATGCAGTTTATTTTGATTTTACTGGTGATTGCCGGAGGGATGGGCCTCTCCGTCGAGGCGGGGCTGCTGGGACCATTAGGGGGAGAAGTGGGCGATTTATGGGCGACGTTCAGCATTTTTGGCGTCGGCGCCGCGCTGACGTTTCTGCTGATGCTGTTTTTCAGCCCGCGTAACAGCCCGTCGTTTTTCGCCCAGCCCGGCTGGCAGCTGCTCGGCGGCGTGCTTGGCCCTGTTTACGTGGTCATTCTGACGATCGCCACGCCGACCATCGGCATCGCTCTGACGATGATTGGCATTCTGGCTGGTCAGGTTTTTAAAAGCCTGATCATTGACCACTTTGGCCTGCTGGGTACGCCGCACAGGAAGATAAACGCAAAACGTATCGTGGCGCTGGTTTTTATTATTGCGGCACTGGTTCTGGTCGCACAGGGGTGATGATATGACGCTGATAATGATTCTTCTGGCCGTCTGCGGCGGCGCAACGCTGAGCATTCAGGCCGCGATTAACGGGCAGCTCGGCAGCAGCGTGGGCGTTTTCAAAAGCGCGTTTCTGACATTTTCCGTCGGCGCGCTGGTGACCGCCCTGCTCATTTTCTTCTTTGAGCCTAAGCAGGCGGTCACGCTGCTGGACGTGCCGAAATGGCAGCTCCTCGGGGCGATGTTCGGCGTGCCTTACATTGTGATCATGGTCGTGGCGGTGCAGCGCATCGGCACCGCCGTCGCCACGGTGGCGGTGATATTCGGCCAGCTCGCCATGAGTATGTTGATTGATAACTTTGGCTGGTTGAACAATCCCGCTATTCCGTTTTCGCCGAGCCGTCTGGGCGCGGTGGTTTGCCTGGGGGTTGCCCTGTACTTCATTTACTCCAGCAGCAAAACCGGCAATGTTCGCGACTAAGCTTACGTCTTCCGGGTGAAAAACAGCGTCACCGTGGCGACGGTGACGCCAAATTTCTTCATCTCAGTTTTATTAAACAGATGGGTCTCATCCTGCAGGTACATCCAGTCGTCGAAGTTCAGTAGCCAGGTGCTGCCGTTGGCCTTCACGTTCATGCTGTAATGCCAGTTAAAGGCGTTGCCTGCGACCTGACCCGTGGCAACGCCTTCAATATCCCCTGCCGTTCCCTCGTAGCGATCGTTCCCCACGCGGCGGATATGCCAGACCCGCTGCTGCTTCTCGCCATCGTCGTAGACGAAGTGCTCGTTGAGCGTCAGCGTATCACCGATAACATCCCCGGCAATCTCAACGTGAAAACGGCGGATCTGCTTGCCGCTGCGATCCTGCACCATCCCCCACGCTTCGGTTTTGCCCTGGAAGTAGTGGAAGATATCAAGCCGCGGCTCCTGCTGGCGATACTCGGCCACTTCAGTGCTACAGCCCGCCAGCAGCATCGTGAATGCCAGCGCCATCATCAGGATATGTTTCATTTTTGGCCTCCGATTAACTGCTGACGCAGCTCAGGATATTGCGTGCGGGGATCGAGCCAGATGGCCAGAAAACGGGTGCTGAACGCTTCCGACTGACGCGGTCCGAGTGGAATAAAGGAGGTTTGCGCCGCTGACGCGCGATACCAGAACTGTCCCTGCTTATCGTTGAGAACAAACGCCAGCTGTGAGCCCGGGCGAACATCCGGCCACAGCGACCGGAGCATCCGCAGCCAGGCTTCGCTTTGCGGTTCCTGCGCCAGGATCCCCTGCGCCTGCCACTGGTCGCGGGTCGCCTCGACCAACTCATCGCGATCGATGTCCCGCGCATAGGTAATAATCAGCGCCTGATCCTGGTCCTCCCGACCGTAACGCCCGTCCGGGGTGCGCAGCTGGGAGGTATAAACGGTGAAAGGTCCCCAGGTGAGCGTGGCGTCTCCCACCTTCCGCCACGCCAGCCAGTCGGCGGCCTGGGCAACCGGAACAACCACCGTCAGCCAAAGCAGCAAAACCACAGATCTCATTTTTGTCTCCCCTTCAGCAGGTGGAAAAACAGCATCAACACCAGCCAGCCCGGCGCCATCCAGCTCACGACGATAAAGGTCGGCTCCAGAAATGTGATGGCTCCCAGCCGCTCGCCAATCAGGTACGCCACCGGCCCGCCCACGGCGGCCAGCAGGGTCAGCAGCCAGCCGGGTAGCGTGGTGGTGCGCGTCAGCTGCGTCCAGACGGTGGCGAACATCAGCCACAGTGCCACCATCCAGAGCGGCATCAGGGAGTCGCTCGTGAAGGCAATCAGCCCCGTCAGCGCCCAGAGCGTATCCAGCAGGCTGCCCGCCGCCGCCAGACCAATGGCGTAAAAACGGTATACAGGCGGCAACAGCAGGCACGCCAGGATCGCCAGAGCGATCCAGATAATCAGGCCCTGTTCGCGAAAGAGCGCCACCAGCGCCCAGTAGAGATCGAACGCGACGGCCAGCAGGAAGACCTGAATATGACGTCTCATACGCGCTCGGCGGTCAGCTGCACCACGCTGATGGTGCGGGCGTTAAACCCGGCTTCGCAGTAGCCAAAATAGTACAGCCACATGCGGCGGAAACGTTCATCGAAGCCGAGCTTTTCAATCTCCTGCCAGGCGTGGACAAAGCGCTGCCGCCAGTGGGCCAGCGTGCGGGCGTAGTCCGGCCCCATGTCGAAGAGATTGCGCACCACGAAATCGGTATGGCGCGTCATCAGCTCGTTCATCGCGGTAATGCTCGGCAGGAAGCCGCCGGGAAAAATGTAGCGCTGGATAAAATCGACGCTTTTGCTGTAGTCGCGATAGCGCTGGTCCTGAATGGTGATGGCCTGAATCGCCATTCGTCCTCCGGGGCGCAGCCGCGCCTGACAGGTCCGGAAGAACGTGGGCAGATAGCGTTGCCCGACGGCTTCAATCATCTCTATTGAGACCAGCTTGTCGTACTGCCCGGTGAGGTCGCGATAGTCGCAGAGCAGCACCTCAACGCGATCCTGCAGCCCGGCGCGGGCGATCCGCTCGGTCGCCCAGCTATATTGCTCCTGCGATAGCGTGGTGGTGGTCACCCGACAGCCGTAATGACGGGCCGCGTATTCCGCCATCGCGCCCCAGCCGGTGCCAATTTCCAGCAGGTGATCGGTCTCGCTCAGCGCCAGCTGGTCGCAAAGACGCGCCATTTTGGCCCGCTGAGCCGCCGTGAGATCCTGCTCGTCAGCCGTAAACAGCGCGCTGGAATAGAGCAGCTCTTTATCCAGAAAATGGGCATAAAAGGTATTGCCCAGATCGTAATGGGCGGCAATATTTTCGCGCGCCTGCGCGCGGGAGTTACGCCGCGTCCAGTGGCGTATCCGCTCCAGCGGCCTGCCGAGCAGACGGAAGCCGTTTTCCAGACGACCAAGCACCTCGCCGTTGAGCGCGAGCAGCTCCAGAAGCGGCGTCAGGTGCGCGGTTTCCCATTCGCCATCCATCCAGGCCTCTGCCGCAGCAAGGCTCCCGCCCGTTAAGACGCGCCAGTAGACGCCGGGAGAAAGAATTTGCACATCCGCATGCAGCGCGGAGGATGACTCACCAAAATGGAAGGTCTGCGCCCCTTCACGCAGGGTGAGCGAGCCGCCGCGAATGCCGCTTAGCAGACGAAACAGCAGCCAGCGCGCGACGCGGACGTTGCGCGGGATATCGGGTTCTAACGCAAAGACGGGATCGGTCATGAGCGTTCACTCCTGCTGACGGGATGGTTATACAGCGGCACGCGCTTGAGCCACAGGCGCAGCGCCTGCCAGTAAATGGCAAAAACGGTTTTCAGGGTCATAAGCGGGACGCGAACCAAAAGCGAACGCAGCGCCGGGCGCGTCAAAGGCTCCCGGCGCAGGGCCAGCGTGGCGTCAAAGACCTTCGCTTCCTGATGATTTTCAATGTGCATATGCAGCGTGTTGTCCGGGTCGTTAAAGCGCCAGTGGTAGATCATGTCCATCGGGTTAAAGGGGGATACGTGAAACGCTTTTTCCGTCGGCTGCGCATCCAGTCCGTTGACGGCATAGTAATGACGTTCATTCCACGGCGTGTTGCGAACCTCCGCCAGCACCCAGCGCAGCGTCCCCTTCCCGTCGTAGCAGTAGTAAAAGTTGACCGGATTGAAATGAAAGCCGAAATAGCGCAGCTGCGTCAGGAGCATGACCCGCCCGTCCGGACGTTCCCCGGTCAGGCTCTCCAGCCTGCTCAGCACGTTTTCTTTGAGCGGCGTACCGAGCGGGTAGTCCGCATCGTGAAACGAAGCGGCGGCAAAGCGATTGCGCCGCACGCCAACGGACGGCAGCAGCGGCACTTCATCGAGATCCAGCCAGGCCATAAAGACGCTGTAGCTGAATTCATGGGTTTTCGGCTGAAGGCGGCGGTGGCGTAACACGCCGTGGTAGAGGCAGCTGTTCATCTCACTTCCCCTCTCCGACCGCTATCGCGTTGACCACGTCCAGCGCGCTGCGCACGCCATCTTCATGAAAGCCGTTGTACCACCAGGCACCGCAGTACCAGCTCCGGTTATGACCGTTGATCTCCCCGCGCCGCGCCTGCGCCCGCCAGCTTTGCGGGTTAAACAGCGGATGTTCATAGACAAAGCGTTGCAGAACGAAGCGTTCATCCACCGGCGCGTCCGGGTTGAGGGTGACGCAGAACAGCGGACTGCCCTCAGGCAGCCCCTGCAGGATGTTCATGTTGTAGGTGACGCAGGCGCTGGCCTGTTCCTCCGCGCTCAGGCGGTAGTTCCAGCTGGCCCACGCGCGCTGCCGCACCGGCAGCCAGCGCGGATCGCTGTGTAAAACGACCTCGTTGCGCTGCCAGCCGATATCGCCCAGCACCTCGCGCTCTGCGGGCGTCGGGTCATCAAGCATCGCCAGGGCGCTGGCGGAGTGGCAGGCAAAAATCACCCGATCGAAGTTATGACTGCCTTTTTCAAGCTGAAGCGTAACCCCGTGCTCGTGGCGGCTCACCCGCTGCACCGGAGAATTGAGGTGCAGATTCAGACGGTCGCCCAGCTTGTCGAGCATGGCGCGGATATACTCCCGCGAGCCGCCCGGCACCACGTACCACTGCGGGCGATGGGTGATATCCAGCAGCCCGTGGTTCTGGAAGAAACGTAAGAAAAGCGGCAGCGGGAAACGCTTCATCTCCTGCAGCGACGAGGACCAGATGGCGGCCCCCATAGGCAGAATGTAGTGGCGCGCAAAAAACGGCGTGAAGCCGTGCTGGTCCAGAAACGTCTGCAGCGTGGCGTTCGGGTCCACTTCCCCGTCCAGCGCCTGTTTTGCCAGGCGGTTAAAGCGTACGATCTCCCCCAGCAGCCGCCAGAATGCCGGATTCACCAGGTTTCGGCGCTGGGCAAAAAGCGACGTCAGGGTGTGACCGTTGTACTCCAGCCCCGTCGCCGGGTTGTGCACCGAAAAGCTCATCTGCGTTTTTTGCCCGCTGATGCCCAGCTCGCTGAGGAGGCCCATAAAGCGCGGATAGGTGCGATCGTTGTAGACGATAAACCCGGTGTCGATCGCGTATGTGCCCTGTGGCGTTGAGACGTCAACCGTTGCGGTATGGCCGCCGGGCGTGGCGCCCGCTTCAAACAGGGTCACCTGATGGTGCCCGGCCAGGCGCCAGGCGCAGGTCAGCCCGGCGATGCCGCTGCCGATAATCGCAATGTTCATGAACGCACCATCCTGCGCAGCAGCGCGCGCTGAAGAAACGCCGGTAACCCGGAGAGCGCACGCAAAATAAAGCCGAACCCGGCGGGGAACGCGATATGCATTTTCTCTGCCGCCAGTCCGGTACGGATCGCCTTGACCGCCTCGTCAACGCTCACCCTGCCCGGCATGGCAAAATCATTTTTGCGCGTCAGCGGCGTATCAACAAAGCCGGGAGAAACCACCGTGACGGCAATACCTTTGGGCTCCCAGTCCAGACGCAGACTCTCGGCGAACCAGCTCAGGGCCGCTTTGGACGCGCCGTATGCCTCTGCCCGTGGAAAAGGCAGCCAGTGGGCCATGGAGCTCACCAGCACCACGCGGTTGCCAGCCGTCAGCTGGGGCTGCAGCGCGTCAAGACAGTTCACCGGGCCGAGGAAATTTGTCGCCATAACCCGCTCCACCAGCGCCGCATCCACCACGCCCCCATCGAGGTATTCGCAGGTGCCGGCGCAGAGAATAATCAGATCGGCATAGCAGCCGGTCAGCGCCTGGCGGCAGGCGTCCCTGTCGATCATATCGAACAGGCGAACGGTGAGATTGGGGCAGATCTGGCGCAGCGCTTCGAGGCGCGCCCGATCGCGACCGCAGGCAATCACATGGAAGCCGTCAGCGGCAAAGGATTTCGCCAGCCCGGCGCCAATCCCCGAGCTTGCACCGGTGATCAGTACCGTTTTCATGATTTGACCCTCCGCTTCACGCCGCGTACCGCCCAGCCAAGCAGAGGAAGATGTTCGTAGATCATCTCTCCAGCATCGTAATAGTCCCGCTGACGCGTGATGAGATCGCTTTCCGTGTCCACCACCGAACATCCCGGCAGTTCGAGCGGCTCTCCCCCGGCAATGCGCGGATGCGACCAGTGCATTACCCAGGTCACAGCAAACCGGTTCCCGCTGCACAGCGGCGTATCGATGGTAAAACGGCAATGCTCGACGTTGGCCAGCAGATGGGTGAAATAGCGCTGAAGCGCGAAAATCCCGTCATGCTCGCCAAACGGATCGATAAGCGTGGCATTCGAATGGTAAAGCCCCACCAGCGCGGACGGCGGCTGGCTATCCAGTGCGGCGTAGTACTCAACAAACCGACTCACGACAGAGGGCAAAGTGCTCATGGGTCACATCCTGGCTGTAAACAACGTGGCGTAATCGCATAATTAAAACTTACACAATTAACGTTATTTGTCCAAGTTTGTGATGATTTATTTTTTATTTTATAAATAAATCATAAGCTTAAAATAAGACAAAAGAGTGAATTCTGTAGGCCTTGTAAGGCATAGCCTCCACCCGGCTTTAACTTTCAGGATATCCTTAAGGCAAACTCGCCGGTCTTCTTCCAGGCTTATCCTTTTTATTCATAAGGATGCCCGCATGAAACGTTTCTTTCTCTCCCTTTTCTCCAGCCCGGAATCCTTACTGCAGGTGATGAGCCAGCAGGAAATCATTGAAGCCGTCGAAGATGGCGATCGCATCATTATCGACCAGGACGGGAACGCCTCGGTGAACTACAAAAGCAACGAGGTGCGGCAGGATTTTCTGCGTCACGTCAACATGCTGAAGAGGGCCTGATATGGGAACGGCGATATTTATGGTGCTGATGGTATGCGGGTACTGGTACACCAGCCGCGACCTGTCGACCCGCTTTAAAATCAAGCGCTCCTTTGGCTGGGACGTCTATTTTCTTGTGGCGCTGTACGGCTGTATTTTTGTTCTGCAGGGCGTGATTGCCACCGGTCTGCTCTGGCTGCTCCTGCTCGCCCTTTCTGCGGCCAACAACGCTTTTCACTTTGCCTCGCCGAAATATACCGACTGGCAAATCGACTTTATGAACTGGAGCTTTTTAGGCATTCAGGCGCCGGTGGTCGTGATGCTGGCGTTTGCCATCCTGTTTTGCCTCTACCGCTCTAACTGGGCAGGCAGCGCCAGGCTGGACGGCGAAAGCCGGAAAAAGCTCTACAAACGTCTGGCGCAGTCGAGCGGTATTGAACAGCTGCTGTATCAGTGTATGGAGCAAGGCGAACTGGCGCAGGTCACGCTGCGGTCGAGGCGGATTTACGTCGGCATGATCCACACCGCGACGCTGGAATATGAAAAAACGGCCAATATCGTGCTGATCCCGATGTTAAGCGGGTACAGAGACGCGAAGACGATGAACTTTCGCATCGAGAATAACTACAGCAGGTGGTATGCGGAGCATGACATCACGCTCGACTCCGAACCCCGCAGCGCCATGTCATTCCGGAAGGTGATTTTACTCAATCAGATTGAGAGCCTCTCGCTGTTCGATCCCGCCAGCGCGCTATCGCTGGCGCAGCGGGACGAGAGCTCTCATTCTAAATAGATATCCCCATAATCCTGAGTATGCTCTGGAGGGAAGCGTGCAGGGCAAAAGGCGGATGACACATCATGTATGGTGATATTCACGGCTGCGCATTCTGGTAAAGATCCCAGCGGTTGCCGTAAATATCTTCAAACACCACCACCGTACCGTACTCTTCCTCGCGAGGTTCTTCGCAGAAATGAACGCCTTTATCTTTCATGGCACGGTAATCGCGCCAAAAATCGTCCGTCTGAAGGAAGAGGAAAACTCTGCCGCCGCATTGATTGCCGATAAAGCTTTCCTGCCTCTCGTTAGAGGCGCGAGCCAGCAAAATATTGCAGTCGCTTTCCGGGTTCGGTGAGACGACCACCCAGCGTTTACCCGGTTGGGGCGTATCTTCTACAAGGGTAAAACCCAGCTTATCTGTGTAGTATTCAATGGCACGATCGTAGTCATCAACCACAACAGCCACGCAGCCAAGGCATCGCTTCTGTGTTCTCATTTTTCGTTTCCTTTGCATAAATGGGTTAAGGGCAACGCTATCCCATTGCAGCGTGCTGGCCGCCGGGTTTACTGGCTTGCGTAAGCCTCGCGCTTTTCTGCCCATTTCAGCATGGCATCAAGCGCCGGACATAATGCCTGACCCCAATCGGTGAGGCGATACTCCACTTTCGGTGGCACTTGCGGGTAGACCATCCGCGAAACGATACCATCGGATTCAAGTTGCCTGAGCTGCTGCGCCAGCATCTTCTGGGAAATACCGGGGATCAGTTTTTCGAAATCAGAGTAGCGCTGCACTTTTCCGTCGAAAAGATGAAAAAGAATAATTAATTTCCAGCGGCCTTCCAGCAGCCGTAACACTTGCTCCACGCCGCTCGCGGCAGATTCCGGACTATATAACTTACTCATAATTCAGTAGCTCACTTTTTCGTGCGTACTTGTCAATTTCTCAGTCTATGTTGAATATACCTGTACTGTAAATAACGGGAGTGCAAGGTTATGTCATTAGATATTGATTTTAAAGGCAAACGCGTGCTTGTTACCGCTGGCACGAAAGGTCTCGGAAAAGCGGTCGTCGGGCTTTTAAAACAACTCGGTGCAACGGTATTCACGACTGCGCGCCACGAGCCGGACGTAGATATAGCAGATTCTTTCGTCGCCGCGGACCTTACGACGGTCGCTGGATGTGCCGCTGTCGTATCTGCGGTTCAGGAACAGATGGGAGGCGTCGACGTGATTATCCATGTTGCGGGCGGCTCAACCTCGCCCGGTGGCGGTTTTGCTGCGCTTGGCGAAGAAGAGTGGCAGCAGGAGCTCAATCTTAATTTGTTGCCTGCAGTACGCTTAGATCGCGCCCTGCTTCCCGGAATGCTCGCGCAGGGAAATGGGGTGATTATTCACGTGACGTCTATTCAGCGCGAGCTGCCGTTACCGGAATCAACAACGGGTTATGCGGCGGCTAAAGCAGCCCTCTCAACCTACAGTAAAAGTCTTTCAAAGGAAGTCTCACCGAAGGGCGTTCGGGTGGTGCGCGTTGCGCCCGGCTGGATCGAAACTGAAGCGGCGGTTGCACTGGCGGAGAGGCTGGCAAAGCAGGCAGGAACAGACTACGAAGGCGGTAAGCAGATTATTATGAAGGCGTTAGGTGGAATACCGCTCGGACGCCCTGCCAGACCGATTGAGGTGGCCAACCTCATCGTCTTCCTCGCTTCATCGCATGCTGCGAGTATCACCGGTACTGAATTTGTGATTGATGGCGGCACCATTCCGACAGTGTAACGCGGGTGCTTAATCGGCTCGGTGCGCGAGTTGATTAAGCACCGGGGAATATCACCGATCGGACAGTTTCTCCAGGCCCTTTTTTAACGCATGTTTTACCGCTTCTGAATCCATGCCCATCTGTGCATGAATAATTGCGCCGTCAATGAGCAGCATGATTTCATTGACGACGCGCTCATCTGCACTCTTCGTCAGCAAGGCAATAATTTTCTTTGTTTCTGACTTATGACTGCGGCATATCTCTTTTATCTCGCTTTCAATATCTTCCGATTTCGCCTCTGCGCTGGCGTTAATAAACGCGCAGCCGTGGAAATCGGGCGAAATAAACCATTCGTAAAGCGTTGCAGATATCGCATCAGCAGGTATTTCGCCTTCATCGAGATGTCGACGCAGCGTGGATTCAAACCAGTTAATCCATATTTCATGCCGATAGTGCAAATAGGCGAGAATAAGCAAGCTCTTACTCGGAAAATGGCGATAGAACGTCACCTTGGTCACTTTAGACGCTTTAATCAGCGTATCCACCCCTGTCGCCCTGAAGCCCGTGGAATAAAACAGATCGTGCGCCGTGAGTAATATCTTATCTCTGACGCTGATTTTTGTATCGTTGCCTGCGGGTTCTGTTTTCACTTTTGGCTTGCCTCAAAAAGAATGTTGACAGCGTTATTTTACAGGCATAGATTAGCGCAAGTAGACAGATCTGTCTACATAATATAACGCTGAGGTAATCGCAATGAACACACGTCCTCCTTTACCGCCCTTCACTCGTGAAAGCGCCATCGAAAAAGTCAGACTGGCAGAAGATGGCTGGAACAGCCGCGACCCGGCGAAAGTCGCGCTTGCCTATACGCTGGATACCCAATGGCGTAACCGCGCAGAGTTCGCCACCAACCGTCAAGAAGCCCAGGCGTTTCTGGAGCGGAAATGGAAAAAAGAGCTGGACTATCGTCTGATTAAAGAGCTCTGGGCATTTACGGAGAACCGGATCGCGGTGCGCTATGCCTATGAATGGCATGATGATTCCGGCAACTGGTTCCGCTCTTACGGCAATGAAAACTGGGAGTTTGAGCCGGACGGACTGATGAAGCGCCGCTTTGCCTGCGTAAACGATATGCCGATCAAAGCTTCTGAGCGGCTGTTCCACTGGCCGCTGGGCAGACGCCCGGACGATCACCCTTCGCTGAGCGATCTTGGCTTATAGGATTTTCGCATCACTCCGGGCAGCCCCGGAGTGATGACCTTACAGCGCGCCCAGCTGTTTCATCAGCGTCAGGTTGTCCTCAATATGCCAGTTAGCCACAATCTTACCGTCACCAATCTCATAAATATCCGTGGCGATAAAATCTATTTTCTGCCCCTGTCCTTTCAGCTTGCCAAAGGTTCCGGTGAAGGTGCCGTGAAAATGCAAATGCGAAACCACGCGATCGCCTGAAATAATCATCTGCTCAACGTCACAGCGTAAATCAGGCACGGCTGCACGAAACGCGCGGGAAGCTAAAATAGCGCCTTCCGACCCCTGCTTACGCCCTTCCGGAGGCGTTTTATCAATAAAGCCTGCCGCCAGGGCATTACGCGCCAGGGTTTCATTACCCGTGTTCCAGAATGAAGCATATTCTCTGGCGACGGCTTCATTCGCCTTTAATTGCGCCTGCGGCAGGCTGTTGTCTGCAATAAGCTGTTTTGGCTGCAGCCATTCCCTCTGCGCGGAAATCGCATTGCCCGACAGACCTGCAAAAATAACCATCGCTACAGCCGAATGAAAATACGTCGTATATTTCATGATATCTCTCAATAGAGTATTACATTACCCGCAGTCGATTTCCTGCGGTTCAAATCAGAGAGGGTCAGTTAATTAACGCCCCGCCCTCAATATCAATGACCGACCCCGTGACAAAGGGATTATCAATGGCGAAAAGATACCCTTGAGCGATGTCCTCCGCCCTTCCCCAGGCTTTGGCCGGCAGGGTTTCCGCCGCGCCAGCGAGCATTTTTTCCCGCGCGGCGGCGTCCATGCCCGCATACGCTTCCGTGTCGGTCAGCCCCGGACTTACGACGTTGACGCGCAGCGGTGAAAGCTCTTTCGCCAGCACTTTTGTCGCGGCCTCAATGGCGGCATTCATCGTCGTTTTAACAATGGCGCCCGCCACGGTGCGACGCGCCACGAACCCGCTGGTGAACGTCAGCGTACCGCGGGGGGCGATGTTCCCGCCGAGATAGCGGGCAACATTGAGGCTTCCCCAGAATTTTGTATCAAAGGCCAGCCTTGCCGCGCGGAGATCCAGCCCGGAAAGAAGCCCTCCCGGAGCCTGTGAACCCGCCGTAACGACAATATTATTGACCTCACCCAGCGTTTCACCGAGTGCGACAAGCTCTGCCTCACGGCTGATATCCAGCACGAAGGTATGAACAGACGCGGCGTGGGCGCTCAGCCGTTGCCGCGCAGCGTCCAGCTTCGCGCCGTCGCGGCCCGCAAGAATAATCTCCTCGCCGCGCCCGGCAAGCAGGCTGCCCACGGCGAAACCGATGCCGGAAGCGCCGCCGATAATTAAGGTTTTACGGGTCATAACGTTTCCTCCTGCTGGGTGTAAATGGGGTAATCGGTATATCCCGTCGCGGTGCCGCCAAACAGCGTAGCGGGGTCGCGGACCTTGGCCAGAGGCAGCTGGTGCGCCAGCCGGTGGGGTAAATCCGGGTTGGCAATAAACGGCCGTCCGAAGGCAATCAAATCGGCATAGCCGGCAGCAAGGATCTTTTCCGCTTTTTCAGGGTCATAGTTCCCCGCGACGATAAGGGTTCCGCTAAAGGTCTCGCGAAGCGATTGCCGGAACTGCTCAGGTACCTGCGGCGCATCGTCCCAGTCGGCTTCCGCCAGGTGGATGAACGCAATCCCTTTTTGTTCACACCAGGCCGCGAGAGCGAGTATGGCTTCAGTCACCTGCGGATCGTTCATCCCGCGCTGGGTAATAAACGGGGAAAGGCGAATGCCCGTACGCTCGCGGCCAATGGCCTCGGCAATGGCGCTTAGCACCTCCTGAGCAAAGCGGATCCGGTTCGCCAGCGTGCCGCCGTACTCGTCCGTGCGTTTGTTGGAGGTTTGACGCAGAAACTGGTCGATCAGATAGCCGTTTCCGCCGTGAACCTCCACGCCGTCGAACCCGGCCTGAACGGCATTCAGTGCCGCCTGACGATAGTCCGCGATGATGCTGTGAATGTCCTTGCGCGAGAGGGTTCTCGGCTGCGGGCAGTCAACCATTTGGCCTTCGCCCTTTTCGTTCACCACCCACACCTGCGCGTCCGGCGCCAGTGCTGACGGAGCGACGGGCTGACCATCCTGATGAAAACTGGCGTGCGACATTCGCCCGACGTGCCAGAGCTGCGAAAAAATCACCCCGCCCGCCTGATGCACGGCGCCAGTGGTGAGCTGCCATCCTGAAACCTGCTCAGGCGAATGGATGCCGGGCGTCCATGAGTATCCCTGGCCCTGAGGCGAAATCTGGGTGGCTTCCGTGATAATTAATCCGGCGCTGGCCCGCTGCCAGTAATACTCCGCCATCAGCGCCGAGGGAATATTTCCCGGCTGTAGGGAGCGCGCGCGGGTCATCGGCGCCATAACGATACGGTTTTTCAGGTCCTGCTGACTCAGCCTGTAGCGTTCAAAAAGTGAGATACGTTGCATGTTTTCATCCCTTATTGTTTGGATGAAATCACTTTACAGGCGGCATCTGGTTTTGATAATTACGCTAAAAGCAGATGCACTTTTCGGAAAATATGAATAATGGGTAAACTCGAAGACATGGCGTTACTGGTGGAAGTTGCCGAGGCTGGCGGTCTTTCTGCCGCCGGGCGACGCCTGTCGCTTTCCCCGGCCACCATGACGGCCAGGCTGAAGGCGATTGAGGAGCGTTACCAGACGCGCCTGTTTCACCGCTCAACGCGATCGATCGCGCTGACCCGCGCCGGGGAAGAGTTTTACCATGCCGCGCTGCGCGTGCTGGAAGAAGTGCATCACGCCGAGTCGTTACTGGCGCAAAAGGAAGGCGTGCTCAGCGGCAACATTCGCCTTTCTGCGCCCTCGGACTTTGGCAGACAGTATCTTAGCCCCGCCGTCGTGGAATTCTCACGACGCCATCCCGACGTTAAATTTTTCATCTCGTTAAGAGAACACATTGAGGACCTGGTCGCTAACCGGCTGGATATGAGCGTGCGTTTTGGCAACCTGCCGGACAGCAGCCTTGTCGTCAGAAACATCCGCCCGAACCATCGGGTGCTGGTCGCCTCCGGGGAGTATCTTAACGAACGCGGCATCCCCGCCACGTTTGCCGATTTAGCTCAGCACCGATGCCTGGCGCTTGAGTCTCAGGGCGTGGTGATGAACGAATGGCGCTTTGAAAAAGATGGCGAGGAAAGCGTCGTTCGCGTAGAGCCAGCCATGGTGTGCGACGACGGGGCTTTACTTCGCCAGTGGGCACTCAGCGGAGCTGGCATCGCGGGGAAATCGTGGTGGGACGTCAAAGACGATGTTGAAACCGGAAGGCTCACGGTACTGTTTGCCGACAGCTTCACCGGCTTTAGCCGATACGATCGCAAAGATGTCGGCCTGCAGCTTGTTTACCCCCAGCGCAAACTGCAGCCGCTTCAGGTCACGGCTTTTAGCCAGTTTTTTCTCGACTGGCTAAAAAAGCAGTAAAATTAAATCGCGTCAGGCATCTGCGGTTAATTTCTCGCCAAAATAAGAGATGGCGCGCATTTCGCTGACAACCTCAGGACTACTCTGTGTGCGGTTTTCAGGAGGTAAAAAATATGAAAAAGCTTCTGATCTGTTGTTTGTTTGGTAATACCGCAAACTCTCTCGCCAAAAAGATGCAGTCTCTGGCAGAACGCGAAGGCTATCCGCTGATGATTAGCGCTGTTGGGCTGGATAACTTCGCCAGCGTCGCTCCCGCTTTCGATGGTTTCCTCATCGCGCCGCACATTCAGTACAAACTCGATGAGATAAAAGAAACGGTGGGCAATACGCGTTCACTCGCCATTATTGAGAGCGTGCCCTATGCCTCTCTCGACGCGAGGAAAGTATTGAATTTCGTGAAGGAACAGATGCCTGAACTGGCTGCCTGACAGATAAGGCCGCATCGGTTTTGCGGCCTCCTCTCACCCGGCGATCAAAACGTTTCGACGCAAGGCTGGCCGACCTTATTTAGGGCGTTTTTCAACCTCGCTCTGAGTTCAATTAACGCCGCTTCTTTCTCTTCAAGCTGCTGCAGCTTGCGGCGCAGAGAAGCCTGTTTTTGCTCAGCGGTAAATTTGTCGTCAACCCAGACAGCTAAAACCTCTGCAATTTCGGCTAAGGTAAAGCCCAGCATTTTGGCATGCTTGATCATGTTTAAACGCTGTAAATCGACGGCGGAATAAACTTTGTAGTTATTGCTGCGATTGGGCTGCGGGATATTCTCTAATAGCCCTTGTCGCTCATAGTAACGCACCGTCTCTTTCGACAATCCCGTTTTCGCACACAGTTCACCAATTCGCATCGCGTCGCCCTCACCCTGGGAAAATCACGCTTGACCGTGTACCTAAGTGCACGGTTTATCCTGTGCGTCATACATTAGGGAAACGGGATTAAAGATATGAATTCTTTTGATTATACAGGAAAAACAGCGCTGATTACCGGAGCATCTTCGGGCATAGGCCGTGATTTTGCCCGGCAGCTCGCCGCCCGAGGCGTGGCCTTGATCCTCGTCGCCCGCAGCGAGCCAAAGCTGCAGGCGCTTGCCGCAGAGTTGGTCAGAAAGCACGGCGTCTCCATCACGATTATCGTGCAGGATTTAGTGAAGCCGGAAGCCATTCCCCACATTGTGGAACGGCTTGAAACCTTAAGACGCGTCCCCGACATTCTGATTAATTGCGCCGGGTTCGCCACCTACGGGCCATTCGAAAAGCTGTCAATCGACAGGCAGCGTGATGAGATTAACGTAAACTGCATGGCCCCCGTGGAGCTGACTCACGCCCTGCTGCCGGGAATGCTGCAGCAGGGCTCCGGGGTGATTATTAACGTTGCCTCAACGGCCGCGATGCAACCGGATCCCTATATGGCGATTTATGGCGCAACCAAAGCCTTTCTGCTCTCGTTTTCGAACGCGCTGTGGGGAGAATATCGCTCCAGGGGCATCCGCGTCCTGGCGCTTTGCCCCGGCGCAACGGATACGGCCTTTTTTGATGTGGTGAATGCTGAGGAAGCCTCGGTAGGTAAACGAATGCCCGCTCACAAGGTGGTCATCCTGGCGTTGAAGGCCATGGAGAGTAACCGTAGCTACCTGATTACCGGATGCGGTAACTGGCTTCTGGGGCAGCTACACCGGTTCGTGACGCGCAGGCGTCTGGTGCTTATCGTTGAAAAAATATTGCGCCCGCGCTCGGCTTAAGCAAAAACGGCTCTGTTCAGCGCAAGGGAGTTGCGCTGAAATCCTCGCTTATCGCAGACAGATAGATGCCATAGTGCACGAAAAACAGTGATACACTTACCCCACCTGGTTGATCGTCCCGTCTGTACGGTTCATGATGAATGACGGTAACCAAATCTCAAAATGGTCACTCGTTGTTAATCGTAGCCCGTCACGCTAAGCTTAAATAATGACTAAAAATATGAATCCCCCATCATCACGTGGCCCCCTTGACCACGCTGTCAGAGAGCAAATCGTCGAAGCGGCTTTTGAGCACTTCGGTCACTACGGCTATGAAAAAACCACCGTCGCCGAACTAGCTAAATCTATTGGTTTTTCAAAGTCCTACATCTATAAGTTTTTCGATTCCAAACAGGCTATCGGCGAGGTGATCTGCGCTAACCGCCTGGATCTGATCATGGCGGCAGTGCTTTCCGCCATCGAGGATGCGCCGTCAGCAAGCGAAAAATTACGCCGCCTTTTCAAAGCGCTCACCGAGGCGGGAAGCGAGCTGTTTTTCCACGACCGCAAGCTTTACGACATCGCCGCCGTCGCCGCGCAGGAGCAGTGGCCGTCAACCCAAAAATACAGTGAAAGCCTGATGAAGCTGATTGAGAGCATCATTATCGAAGGCAGGCAGGCCGGCGAGTTTGAAAGAAAAACGCCGCTGGATGAAGTCACCTGTGCCGTCTACATGGTGATGTGCCCTTACATTAACCCCGTTCAGCTACAGTACAACCTCGAAATGGCCCCCACAGCGGCGGTGCTTCTCTCTTCACTGATTTTAAGAAGCCTGGCCCCCTAATTTGTGACCATTGACAATTTTGGTCACTAGTCAGAGAATGCGGATACCGTCCTGTTACGTCAAAAAGGTTTCCCATGCTCAGGCTCACTTCAGCCCGCGTTGCCGTTTGTCTCCTGCCGTTTGCCCTGGTGGCGTGCGGCGATATTTCCGCGAGTGACGATCCGCGCACCAAGCCACCGCTCGTCAGATCCGCCTCCGTCGAGCTAGCGAACAATAGCGCCCGCGCCTTCACGGGCGTGGTGGTCGCAAGAACGCAAAGCGATTTAGGTTTCAGAGTTCAGGGAAAAATCCTTGAGCGGCTGGTCGACACGGGGCAGACCGTCAAACAGGGCCAGCCCCTGCTGCGCCTGGATCCGGTTGACCTGAAATTACAGGCTCAGGCGCAGCAGCGCGCGGTGGATGCGGCTCAGGCGCGCGCGCGCAAAGCCACCAGCGATGAGGCGCGCTATCGTGGACTTGTGGCGTCCGGCGCGGTGTCTGCCTCGGAGTATGACCAGATCAAAGCGGCGGCCGATACGGCCAGGGCCGATCTCAGCGCCGCCCGGGCGCAGGCCAGCGTGGCGCAAAACGCCACGGGCTATGCCGTACTGCTGGCGGATTCAGACGGCGTGGTCATGGAGACGCTCGCCGAGCCGGGTCAGGTCGTCAGCGCCGGACAGGTGGCGATCAGGCTCGCCAGAGCGGGACAGCGTGAAGCGCTCGTCCAGCTTCCGGAAACGCTGCGTCCTGCCGTCGGCAGCGAAGCGCAGGCCACGCTGTATGGCAATGAAAAACATCCGGTCACCGCAACGCTGCGCCTGCTCTCTGACTCGGCCGATGCCGCGACCCGCACGTATGAAGCCCGCTACGTGCTGGATGGCCTGCTGGCGAACGCGCCGCTGGGGGCGACCGTCACGCTGAACATTCAGGACAATAAAGCGGAAGGTCAGGTCATGCAGGTCCCGCTGGCTTCACTCTATGATGCAGGAAAAGGTCCCGGCGTCTGGCGCATTTCCGCCCAGCCGGCAAAGGTCGCATGGACGCCCGTCAGGGTGCTGAGCGTGGGTGAAGATGCGGCGCAGGTCACGGGCGGCGTGAAGCCCGGTGAGAAGATTGTTGCGTTAGGTGCCCATCTTCTGCACGAAGGTGAGGTCGTCAGGCTTGCCGAGCAACGCAACGCCGCCCTGGCGGAGAATACGCCATGAGCGGAAGCCGCTTCAACCTGTCGGCGCTGGCCGTCCGCGAACGTTCCATTACGCTGTTTCTGATCGTTCTGGTTACGATTGCCGGAATTTACGCCTTCTTTGGGCTCGGACGCGCGGAAGATCCGCCCTTCACGGTAAAGCAAATGACGGTGATAACCGTCTGGCCGGGCGCCACCGCGCAGGAAATTCAGGATCAGGTCGCCGAGCCGCTGGAAAAGCGCCTGCAGGAACTCAAATGGTATGACCGTACCGAAACCTATACCCGTCCCGGCATGGCGTTTATCACGTTGTCATTGCAGGACAAGACCCCGCCTGCCGAAGTGCAGGAGGAGTTCTATCAGGCGCGGAAGAAGCTTGGAGATGAATCGCAGCGTCTTCCGGCGGGCGTCATCGGCCCGATGATCAATGACGAATTCTCGGATGTCACCTTTGCCCTCTTTGCGCTGAAAGCGAAAGGCGAACCGCAGCGGCAGCTGGTGCGCGATGCCGAAGGCCTGCGCCAGCAGCTTCTGCACGTTCCCGGCGTGAAGAAAGTGAACATTATCGGCGAACAGGCCGAGCGGATTTACATCTCCTTCTCCCACGACCGTCTGGCGACGATAGGGCTCTCACCCCAGGATATTTTCAACGCCCTCAACAGCCAGAACGCGTTAGCCGCGGCGGGCTCCATTGAGACCCGAGGCGCGCAGATTTTTATCCGCCTGGACGGCGCGTTCGATGAACTGCAGAAAATCCGCGATACGCCTTTTGTGGCTCAGGGCAAAACGCTCAAGCTGTCCGATGTGGCAACGGTTGAGCGAGGCTACGAAGATCCCCCGACGATGCTGATACGTAATCAGCATGAGCCCGCCCTTCTGCTGGGCATCGTGATGCGTGAAGGCTGGAACGGTCTGGCGCTGGGGAAAGCGCTGGATGCGGAAACGGCGAAAATAAATGACAGCCTGCCGCTGGGCATGTCCCTGACCAAGGTCACCGACCAGTCCGTGAATATTCGCTCGTCGGTCGATGAGTTCATGATCAAATTCTTCGTCGCCCTGCTTGTGGTCATGGTGGTGTGTTTTATCAGCATGGGCTGGCGCGTGGGTGTTGTCGTTGCGGCGGCGGTCCCGCTGACGCTGGCGGTCGTTTTCGTGGTGATGGAAGCCGCGGGGATAAACTTTGACCGCGTAACGCTGGGCTCGTTGATCCTCGCCCTCGGCCTGCTGGTTGATGATGCCATTATCGCCATCGAAATGATGGTGGTGAAAATGGAGGAAGGTTACGACAGAATCAAAGCCTCGGCCTTCGCCTGGAGCCATACCGCTGCGCCCATGCTGGCCGGTACCCTGGTGACGGCCATTGGCTTTATGCCGAATGGATTTGCCCAGTCGACCGCAGGGGAATACACCAGCAATATGTTCTGGATTGTCGGCCTCGCCCTGATTGCATCGTGGTTTGTCGCGGTGGTGTTCACGCCCTATCTTGGGGTGAAGATCCTGCCGGCGATCCCTAAAGTAGAAGGGGGTCATGCCGCCATCTATAACACGCCTCGCTATAACCGTTTTCGCCAGCTGCTTGCCCGCGTTATCGCCAGAAAATGGCGGGTGGCCGGGTCGGTGGTCGCCATTTTCATTCTTGCCGTGCTCGGTATGGGGCTGGTTAAAAAACAATTCTTCCCGACCTCCGATCGCCCGGAAGTACTGGTTGAGGTGCAGATGCCATACGGTACCTCGATTGAGCAAACCAGCGCCGCAACCGCAAAAATAGAAGCGTGGCTGGGCCAGCAGCCCGAAGCCAAAATTGTCACGGCCTATATTGGTCAGGGTTCGCCCCGTTTTTATCTGGCGATGGCGCCTGAACTGCCCGACCCGTCTTTTGCGAAAATCGTGATCCTGACGGACAGCGAGACATCGCGCGAGGCGCTCAAGCTCCGGCTGAGAGAAGCTGTCGCCAACGGCCTTGCCCCCGAAGCCCGCGTACGGGTAACGCAGCTGGTGTTTGGCCCGTACTCGCCCTTCCCGGTTGCCTGGCGCGTGTCGGGGCCGGATGTCGAACAGGTGCATGACATCGCTGACAGGGTGAAAGCCGTGCTCCAGGCAAGCCCGATGATGAGAACCGTCAACACCGACTGGGGCTCACGCGTTCCTGTCCTGCATTTCACCCTCGATCAAAACCGCCTGCAGGCGACCGGCTTGACCTCCAGTGCCGTTGCCGATCAGCTTCAGTTTTTGCTCTCAGGCGTGCCCGTCACCTCCGTGCGGGAGGATATTCGCTCGGTAGAGGTTATTGGACGCGCGGCGGGAGACATCCGTCTCGATCCGGCAAAAATCGAGGGTTTCACCCTTGTCGGCAATGCGGGACAGCGCGTTCCGCTGTCGCAAATCGGCAAGATTGAGATCGGTATGGAAGATCCGATCCTGCGCCGCCGCGATCGCACCCCGACGATTACCGTGCGGGGCGACATCGCTAACAATCTTCAGCCACCGGATGTGTCGGTCGCCGTCATGAAGCAGCTCCAGCCGATTGTTGATGCGCTGCCGGCCGGATACCGAATAGACATGGCGGGTTCGATTGAGGAATCGGGCAAAGCCACGCAGGCAATGATTCCGCTGTTCCCGATCATGATTGCCCTGACGCTGCTGATCATCATTTTGCAGGTGCGCTCAATCTCGGCGATGGTGATGGTGTTCTTAACCGCGCCGCTGGGGCTGATTGGCGTAGTGCCCGTGCTGTTGATTTTCAATCAGCCGTTTGGCATCAACGCGCTGGTCGGCTTGATCGCCCTTTCCGGCATTCTTATGCGCAATACGCTGATTCTGATCGGTCAAATCGATCATAACCAGAAGGACGGTCTCGAGCCGTTCCAGGCGGTGGTTGAAGCGACGGTCCAGCGCGCACGCCCGGTCCTTCTGACCGCCATAGCCGCCGTGCTGGCGTTCATTCCCCTGACGCATTCGGTGTTCTGGGGCACGCTGGCTTACACGCTGATAGGCGGCACGCTGGGCGGGACGATCGTCACCCTCGTCTTCCTGCCCGCGATGTATGCGATCTGGTTCCGGATCCGCCCAGCGGAACAACGAGTGCAGCACCCTGCAGAAAACGTGTAAACTACCATGAGTAGATAACACTTCTGAGGAAAGCATGGTTGTTAAGCGCTTAAGAAAAGAGGACCGCCGCGTGCAGCTGCTGGAGGTTGCGCGCGGAATCGTACGTCAGCAAGGCACGGAGGCGCTGACCCTTGGCTACCTGTCCGAACGCGCCAACGTGACCAAGCCTATCCCCTACGATCACTTTGGCGATCGTGAAGGGCTGCTGATGGCGCTGTACCAGGATTATAGCGACCGGCAGCTGGCGAAATTCCGCGACACGCTGGCGGTCGACAGCAAAACGCTGGAGAAGACGATCCGCTTTTTCAGCGCCGCCTATATCGACTGCGCCATTAGCGCCGGGCCTGAGACCGGGCCGATTGCTGCCGCGCTGTCCGGATCCCACGCGTTGCAGACGTTTCGTGAGGCATGCGTGGCCGAATGTGCCGACTGCCTGCGTACCGCGCTTTCCCCTTTTGTTGCTCTGAAAGGCGTTCAGGGAGAAGCGGTACTGACGGCCATTATTGGCGCCGCGGACGCGCTCAGCACCGCCGCTGGCAACGGCGTGCTCGCCCGGAACGTGGCGGAAGATACGCTCAGCGGCGCCATGACCGGCGTGCTGGAGACCTACGTGAATAGCACAAAATGATCGCTGGGGGCGGATTGACACCTAAGTTACCAATAGTAATATAGGCGTCAATTCTCACCCATTCGAGGTCGCTATGTCTGCTACAAATGCCATAAATAACGCACTGATCGTGACGGCTCATCCTGTCGACAATTCGTTATCCCATTCGCTGGCAGCCCGTATTGCCGGAAAATTACGCGAGCAAGGTACGCAGGTTGAAATTGCCGATCTGCATGCTGAAGGGTTTAATCCGGCGATGACCCGCGCCGATCTCGATTTGTATCACGGCGATCCGAGCGCCCTTCCTGAAGATATTCTGCGCGAGCAGCAGCGCGTCGAGCGAGCGGATATGCTGGTGTTTGTTTTCCCCGTGTACTGGTGGTCGGTCCCCGCGCTGTTGAAAGGCTGGTTCGATCGCGTATTAACCCTGAACTGGGCGTATAAGGTGGCCGACGATGGCCGGATTGTGGGCAGCTTACGCGATGTTCCCGTCCGCCTGATTGCCACCGGCGGCAGCGATCTCACCGGATTCGACAAACACGGCTATTCGACGGCGATTCAGACGCAGATAATCGAAGGCGTGTTTGGCTTCTGCGGGCTGAAGAACGTTAAGCTCGATATCCTTTACCAGGCAGACACGGCGACGCCTGAGCAGGTGGAGGATTTTCTGCAGGGGCTTGAGAGCATTAAATAATCCCGGCTATTCAGTCAGCAAAGGCGTGCACAGCAGGTTACGAGCCTTTGCTGACAGCTTCCTGCCGCTTGATCGTACCCCTACTCAAGTTGGTGTCTTGAAGCAATGA
This sequence comes from Enterobacter cloacae complex sp. P16RS2, assembly GCF_014982155.1. Classification (NCBI taxonomy): domain Bacteria; kingdom Pseudomonadati; phylum Pseudomonadota; class Gammaproteobacteria; order Enterobacterales; family Enterobacteriaceae; genus Enterobacter; species Enterobacter cloacae complex sp. P16RS2. The sequence goes on from NZ_JADCKW010000029.1 coordinate 155,466, forward strand.
GTTAAGCAACGCTATAACTAACGTGATAATTCCGCATATAGCGGAATGAATAAACAAAGGTCATTCCATGTATCAGTCAGTTCAGCCAACAACCACCCTCACCACCACCGGCACCTTCGGCGGCGTAGGCGTATCTGTAGCGAACTACTGACAAACAGAACCTCAATCCCCGCCAGCCTGGACGGGGAAATACCTCTCCGTTCACCACCCTCTGAATGGAGAAAGAAAATGATTTCTGACAATGCTCTGTTAATTATCGACATGCAGCAGGGCCTCTTCCGGGGCCCGGTCTCACCCTGTTCCGCCGAAGCCGTTCTGGCAAATATCCGTTTGTTAATAGCCCACGCGCGCCACGCTCAGGTACCCGTCTTTTTTGCCCGCCATGTTGGACCAGACGACTCCCCCTTCTCAGAGAAGGGGCCGTTAACGCAGCTGATACCCGAGCTGGACGTGAAGGAGCAGGATGTTGTTTTCACCAAGCGCCATCCCAGCTGTTTTCGGGATACCGAATTGCTGCGTGAACTTAATCAGAGAGGCATCAAACAGCTGGTCATTGCCGGGATGAAAACAGAATTTTGTGTCGACACCACCTGCCGGGCCGCGCCGGAGCTGGGCTTCAGGACGATATTGATTTCAGATGCGCATACCACAATGGATAACGCACATTTATCCGCCACTGACATCATTGCTCATCACAACAGCACGCTGGCCGGACCGTTCGTGATGCTGTCGACTGCCGGCGGCTGGCATTTTAATACGGTCAGTTGAGTTAGCGGGATCGTCTCTTTCTATCCCGGCGCACCTTTCCGCGCGTCGGGAAAAGTAGAGAAAATTACAGGGTAAAACCTCCGTCACCCACCTGTGCCTGAGCGTACCATTTCATCAGCTCCGCACTACCGGGCGCGTTCTCAGCCGGTGACCACGGGGCGGTATCGTGCTCCGGAACAGGCTGATAGCCGCCGTGTTTCACCTCAAAAATGACGCCGCCTTTATCCAGCGACAGCACGGCATGCCAGGTACCGGCATCCATCTCCAGCACTTTGCAGTCTTCACCTAACACCACGCGCTGGGTCACGTTACCGCTGTCATCAAAATTCAACACCAGAAAGCGACCGCTCAGAGCCGTCAGCAGTTCAAACGTGTGCGGGTGGCGATGAGGGCGAACATAGGTACCAGGCTCCATCGCGATAGCCAGGCGCTGTACCGGGTCGCTCAGCTCAGGATGTAAATTGCGGTGCGCGCGTAAGCGAGGAGAATTGGCAGCCTGCTCGCTTTGTTGCTGCAGGTCACTGAACGTAATTTGTTTCATATACACCTTTGTGAATGGAGTCAGCGGGCGGCAACCCGATTGCCGCACGACGTTATACCATTCTGGACGGTCGATGAGCGATGGCGTTTGTGAAACAAAACGCTGCAACGTGAGGATGCGCGTGATCGCACTCCAAAGCGCAACGTTGAGTAAAACTCACATTGATTCCCACTATTTATCGTTTTTCAAAAGCGACGGCGCTGAAATACCATCCACTCACCCCTGGGATAGAAAAATAAATAATACTAAGCCTGTATGGAGCACCTATGACACTCGATGTTTTATTTCCTGTAATGAATATCATCTCGCCTCATAAATTTAGCGTCCAGGCAAATGTGCATGAGTTGATAACGTTACTTTCAGCAGAAAAGGAAAGCTCAGAGGCGCTTTCGCCTTTCATCCATCGACTGCATCTTTTGGCTTTCGCCCAAAGCAATCCGGGTAACGCCGAAGAGCTGCTCTCAGCACACTTGCCAAAAGAAGATGGGATCCTTCCGCTGCTAGACTTTGCGGACTGGCCAAAGGTGCGTTACGCCGCGTCAGGCGAAGTTCAGACGCGTGAATCGCAGGAGTATTTCCGTGACATGACGTCGGCTGCCAATCTTTTACGCACGGCGCTGATCGCTGCTGAACGCGCAAAGGGGACGCCTGCGCTTTATATTCTGGATAAATTGCTCAACCTGAACAGCGCATTGCCGGAGCGATATAAACAGATGGCGAATATTCCCTACGCATAAATACGCTCAATCTGCGGAATATCCCTCAATAAATATTCCGCCATTTATTAAACCCGCTTTTCGCTATAATCAAGACAGACGATATCCAACGATGGCAGCACCGGCGCATTAAGGTTAAGCCACGCCAGCAACCGTTCAATACTCTGTCTTCTGAGCGAGTTTTTCGGCCAGACGAGGTAATAGCCATCGCCGGTTGCGATAGCTTCCCTGAAGGGCAGCGCGAGCAGGCCGCTTTTCAGGGCTTCGAGAGTGAGCCGGAGGTCGGCCATCGCCACGCCGTGACCGTGCATGGCGGCCAGGCTTCCCTGCTCCAGGGTGTCGAATACTATCCCTCGACTTACGTCGAGTCCGGGGAATGACCCCGTTCTTTTCAGCCAGCGCTTCCAGTCCCGTCTGTCCTGGGAGGGATGAATAAGCTCGCACTGCGCAAGCTGATGCCGGGCAGATTCAAGCAACGACGGGGTACAAACCGGAATGAGCCATTCACTGAAGAGCAGCCTGCTTTCCGTTGACTCGCCGAAATAGCCATTACCGAGCAGGATCGCACAATCATAGGGCTCACGGCTGAAGTCAACGGTGTCGAAGTCCATCCAGACGCTGGCAATTTCAATTTTTGGCTTTGCGTGGTTCTCACGAAAGGATTTAAGCACATTCAGAAGCCACCGCATCGTCAGGGTGCTGGGAGCTTTGAGGCGCAGAAGGTGGTTTTCACTTCTGAATGCGCTACAGGCCCACTCAATATTCGAGAAACTTTCGCTGAGCTGTCCGGCCAGAATACGTCCGGCATCACTGACCTCCACTCGCGGCCCCTGGCGTTTAAAGAGCTCACAGTCGAACCACTGTTCAAGCGTCCGGACATGCCTGCTGACCGCGCCCGGCGTGATATTCAGTGCTTCAGCCGCTTTGCTGAAGGAGTTCAGCCGCGCGGCAACTTCAAAAGCGCGCAGCGCATACAGTGGCGGTAAAGACATACGTTCCCTTTCTGTGAGGTTTAGCTATGCAGTGTTTGTATTATCGGCACTCGGTGACTTGTCGTTCAGGTCCTCAGACGGAAACTTCATCAGCAGCTCCCTGAGGAGGGACTCAAGCTGCTCGCGCTGCGCGTCAGATAAGCTGCTCAGCAGCGCATTTTGCGTTTGCGTATGGACGATCAGCGCCTGTTCGATACGCTCCAGCCCCTGTGATGTCAGGCTTACGAGGGTGCTGCGCTTGTCATCCGGATCGGCAATTCGCCTGATAAGCCCAAGCTGTTCGAGATGGCTGAGCCGGTTCGTCATCGCCCCTGAGGTTACCAACAGCGATTTATAGAGCTGCGTGGGGGAAAGGCAGTACGGCTCACCGGCGCGACGCAGCGTGGCGAGCACGTCAAACTCGCCCTCGCGAAAGCCAAACTGCGCCATCGCCTCCGCCCATTCTTTTCCCAGATGCTTCATCAGGCGGAGCATTCGGCCAAAAATTTTCATCGACGAGGCGTCCAGCTCCGGCATAGCGCGGCTCCACTGGCCGACAACGAAGTCTACATGGTCTTGCATTTTCACCCCTGATGGCGTGCGAATTTATCCTGTTGTGCGGTACATCTTACGCAAAAACGCATTTTATCTTAACGTTAAGATAAATGCTCGTGGCAATTTGCCTGGGCCATTCACAACCGAAAAGGACTCCATGTTGAAACGCACGTCGCCTTTACTCTTCGCCGTTATCGCTTTTATCGTCGGGCTGAACCTGCGCCCCATTCTGGCTTCTGTCGGACCGTTGTTTTCCGTGCTGCAGCGCGAAGCGGGGCTGACCGCCACGCAATTCAGCCTGCTGACTACCCTACCGGTCGCGATGATGGGGCTGGCCGCCCTGTGTGGGCCCTGGCTTTTAGCCAGAGTCGGCGCCGTACGGGGAATTATGCTCGGGCTCTTCATCCTGCTTGTGGCCTGCTTATTACGCGGTTTTAGCGCCTCACCGGAGAGTCTTATGGTCACCGCGTTACTGGGCGGGGCCAGCATAGGCACGATCCAGGCGTTAATGCCTGCCCTGATAAAAAAGGAATATACGCAAACGGCCAGTACGGTGATGTCGCTCTTCAGCACGGGCATCATGGCCGGTGCGGCAGTCGCCGCCGCCAGCGCCGAGCCGTTGTTTTCATGGCTCGCGCTCAAGCCCGCGCTGGCTATGGCCGGGCTGTTAGCGCTGCTGGCGCTGATACTGTGGTTAACGCTGGTTAAGCATCCTCAAGGGGAAAAAACAGCACACGAAAACGTGACGCTCTCGTCCTCCCGGACAGTACTACTGGCGATCTTTTTCGGCGTGGGAACGGGAGCCTACACGCTGGTACTGGCCTGGTTGCCCCCGCTCTATATTCAGGCGGGATGGTCCGCACGCAGCGGCGGCTACATGCTGGCCTGGCTGACGTTAACCGAGGTTGTCGCCGGGTTTGCCGTCTCCGCGCTGATCGGTAAATTCCCCGACCGTCGCGTGCCGCTGATCGCCGTATTGCTGTTGCTGCTGGCAGGATTACTGTGTCTGGTCTTTGCGCCGGGTACGACGCCTGTATTATCCACGTTGCTGCTTGGCACCGGGATCGGCGCACTCTTCCCGCTGTCGCTCATCGTCACGTTCGATCATGCGCGAACGCCCGCGCAGGCCGGGAAGTTACTGTCTAAAGTTCAGGGCGGAGGATACATGATTGCCGCGCTTATGCCGTTAATTGCAGGGATCGTTCGCGACAGTTCGGTCTCGCTGACCAGCGCATGGCTGATCATGAGTGCGGGAGTCGTGCTGCTGATCGTCATTGCGCTGAATTTTAAACCTATCGTGGACGTGCAGGCACGGTGAACGCGATACCAGATTTGAGAGTCGTATTTCCGCCGATCGTAAGATAAATTCAGGGTGAATTTCACCTCATTCAGGAGTGGATATGCCGCAGACGTTACCGGGAATTGATGTCTTGTTCGTCGCCGGATTCGGGCCCATTTCGCGGGATACGGAGTCCAGCGCCGCGTTTTATGTCCAGACACTCGGCCTTCCGCTGAAGCCGATGGAGGGAAATACCGATTATCTGCTCACTGAAGAGGGCCAGCTGGAAGGCGTGAAGCATTTCGCCGTCTGGCCGCTCGCACAGGCGGCTGCGTCCTGTTTTGGAGAAGAACAGTGGCCAGTTGAGCACCCGATACCGCAGGGATGGGTCGAGTACGAGGTTCAGGATCTGGACTGGGCTACCCGCGTTCTGAGTGAAAAAGGCTATCGGCTGCTGGTGGCTAACCGCACGGAACCGTGGGGGCAAACCGTCACTCGCCTGCTCAGCCCGGAAGGCTTGCTTACCGGGCTGACGATTACGCCGTGGCTGCGGGGGTAATGTTTTTTGGCGAGAAGCAAACTTGTACAAGAAAAATCCGGCTTTGAGTGCAATAAGAGTTAAAAAGAGTTAAAAAAATGAATAACTATTTTGTTTTTATGGAGCATATATATTAAAAGATAAAGCCAAACTTTTTTAAAGATACGGGGTCATATAACCC
>NZ_JADCKW010000003.1:0-110517 GCF_014982155.1 Enterobacter cloacae complex sp. P16RS2
ACGGATGCACCCACCCGAGCGCATTCGTCGCATACTGGTAAAGGTTTATCCCCCCCGCCAGCCCTATCGGGTCCTGCTGCGTAAACCGCCCGCAGTCCGGGTCGTAATACCGGAAGAGATTGTAGTGCAGCCCTGTCTCACGGTCCAGGTATTGCCCCTGCATGCGCAGGTTCTGAGAATATCCTGATACCTGCGTCTCGCTTTCCCGCAGCAGCTTGCCCCAGGCACTGTTCACCCCCTCCCAGCGCACCTGCCCTTCACTATCCGTCATCCGCTCCGGCGTGCCGTTGGGCTGGCAGTGGAACCAGAAGATCTCTGGAGCATTAACGCCATCAATACGTGCCAGCGGATCGTAGCTGTCCTGGTCGCTGTAGACGTAGGTCAGCGGCACATCCCCGTGCACCTCCTGCAGCAGGCGGAACCCTTCCCAGACAAACCGGGTGGTGACCGGCTTGCCGGTTGGCTGTCCGCCCAGCATCTGGCGTCGCGTTTTGCTGATGCGGCGACCGAGCGGATCGTAGCGGAAGCTGACCTGCGTCTGCGGTTTATTGCGGTCCCGCGGCTGGCTGATGACTTCCGTCAGGCGATGTTCACCGTCGTAGCGGTAGTGCCAGCGGGTCTGGCCGTTATCTTTCTCCACGGTGCGGCCGTGGATGTCATAGCGCCAGCGAATGCCGTTCAGCTGCGTCAGGCGGTTGTGCGTGACCTTCTCAGCAGATCCTTCCAGCGGGTTACCGGCTGCATCCCAGCGCCACTGCTCCTGGCCGGGCAGCGTGCCGTCCTGAACCAGCAGGCGCCCGGCGCTGTCGTACTGCCAGCGGTACCAGCTGAAGGGGTTATCGTCCCGCTCTTCCCGCACCAGGTTATTGCGGTAGTCGTAATCCCAGCGGCGGGACCAGCGGCGCGGCGACGGGCGCTGGGCATTGCCGGTAAAGACATCACGGCGATGCAGTCGGCCAAGACGATCGTATTCGCTGCGGGTGGTCAGCAGCCCCTGGGTGCGGCTGGTCTCCCGGTGGAGCTCGTCGCGGGTAAAATCAGAGACCGACAGCTTATCAAGAGCAATGCTGAGCAGATGCCCGCTGCCGTAGTAGAACTGCTTCAGCTCGCGGCCGTCGGGAAGCGTGACGGAGGTGCGGTTGCCCAGCGCGTCATACTCCCACGCCAGCTCGCCGAGCTCGCCCGCTTCGCGCGTCACGCGACCGAGCGCGTCATACTCAAAGGCGAGCTCCTGCTCTGCCTCGGTGGTCCACGCGTCGGCTGCAAGCGCAGGATGCAGCCCAATCCGGCTTAACAGCCCGGACGGCGTGTAGTGATAGCGGGTCTGCCCCTCCGGCGTGGTGCGGGCGACCAGCTGGCCGCTCGCACTCCAGGCGAAGGCGTGGGTGATGGCCTCCGGATGACCGGCGGCAAACGTGCGCGCTATCGTGCGTCCGCTGGCGTCGTAGCGATACTGCGAGGCTACGCCATCCAGCCCCACCTCTTCCAGCAGCAGCGAGTCCGCGCCCCAGCGGAACTGATACGCTTCGCCGTTTTCGTTTTCCAGGGCAATCAGACGCCCTCGGCTGTCCCAGCGGCGACGGACCTCTTCACCCTGAGGATTACGGGTGGCGGTTAAGCGCCCCGCCTCATCGTATATGAACTCGCTCTCTTTCCCGTCGGCGCCCGCATGCTTCACCGGCAGGCCACGTTCGTTCCATTTGAGCGATTCCGTCCAGCCTTCCGGGCGATCGAGCTGCACCGGACGCCCTGCAGCGTCGTAGCGATATCGCGTCTCTTCCCCGTCGGCGCCAGTCTCAGCCACCAGCCAGCCCAGCGGATGGTAGCGGTAGCGGGTAATACGCCCGGAACAGTCCGTCGAACGAACGATCTGCCCGGCCTCGTTGTACTCCTGGTAGCGGCTGTTTCCGGCGGCATCAACCTCTTCAACGACCTGGCCGAACGCGTCCCGGCGCAGCTGCGTCGTCTGCCCCATCGGGTCCACCACGCGCTTAAGGCCGTGATGTTCGTCGTACCAGAACCGGGTGGCGCTGCCGTCGGCTTCGATAATGGCCGCAGGAAGCGCGCGGTGCTCCAGCCAGGTGGTAGTGCGGGTATTGCCGTCGGGGTCGATCTCCTGAACCCGGTTGCCCATGTCGTCGTAGACGAAGGTAACGGCATTGCCGAGCGGATCGATGCGACGCGTCAGAAGCTCGTTCTCGTCCCACTCGTAGAGCCAGTTTTCACCGCGCTCGTCAACGTAGCGGACGATCAGATTTTGCGCGTTCCAGTAGTGGCGGCGCGTCTGGCCGTCGTAGTGCTCGACGGTCGTCAGCCCAGCGGCTAAATCGTAGCTAAAGCGGCACCCGTCCCCGGTGCTGGTGCGGTTTTCCACCACGCGCCAGTGGTCGAATTTTTTCCAGCGGTATTCGCTCTCCAGGCCGCCCGGCATCCGGTGCCAGACCATCAGCCCGTGCTCGTTATAGCGGTATTCACGCGTCACCACGCCGGAGGCGTCCGTCGCGCTCGCCAGCTGGCCGCGCGCGTCGTAGCCCCACTGCATCAGCGGCCATGTATGGCTACCGTCGAAATGGCTGGCAGCGGTAACGCGCTGCGGGAAACGTTCATCGTCATAGCGCAGGGTGACGTCTATCGCCCGCGGCTCGTCGTGAAGACCAACCAGCCTGCCGTGCTCGTCCCACTCCGTCAGCAGCGCGTTGCCGTATTCATCGCTGAGGGAGGCCAGACGCAGGATAGATGGATTCGCCCGGGTCGGTTTATACAGACGCCACACCGCGCCGTCATCGTCGGCAATCGCCACGTCGCCGTTCTCATTGCGGCGGATGATAATGCCTTCGCTGATGCTGTAAAACGCGCGGTCGACAGGGGGCAGCTCGAAGCTCAGCTCGCGCCCGGTTTCGTCGAACCAGGTCGCGTTGTCTTCTTCCAGCGCCAGATAGCTGTCAAAGGCGGTTGCCCAGCCCAGACCGAACAGCCCTTCGCGGGTGGTCAGGCTGTTGTAGCTGCGCTGCCAGCGAAGCGGAAAGCGCCCCGGCAGCGAGAAGTCGAGCTCGTCGTCGTCATTCAGCACCTTCACGCCGGTGGCGGCATGAACCGGGTGCGAGGAGCCAAACACGGCATTCACCGCCATATCGGCCAGCATCCCGCCGCCGGCTGCCGCCAGCGCGCAGGGCATGTTTTTCAGGATCTTGCCCGGACGCCCGCGCAGCAGTGAGAGCGCAATCATCCCCAGCGCCAGACCCGGCGTTTTACCGCTTTTGATATCGCGGACCGTGAGCGTGTCGCCTCCGATGATCACGTTCGGGGAGACGTCGTCGGAAACGGTGCCTTCGCAGGTGGTGCGATCTTTGGCACGCACCGCAGGCTGCCCGTTGATAAAGACGCTTTTAGAGCCTTCCGCCAGATACTGCGGTCCGGAGTGCTTTTCGCACGCCACCTTGTCTTCTTCCAGCGGCGAGGTTCCCGCGGCGGCAGAGGCCACGCTCGGCTGCCACATTTCGCTACCAAACTGACCGGCTGCGGATAGCAGCATGCCCGCGTAATCGGCAAAGCTGCCCGGCGACTGTGGCTCAGGAGACGGCGTATCGGCGGGCGTCAGCGTGCCTGCCGCGCGCGCGGCGGGGATTGCGTTGGTGAGAACGTTACTGGAACCGGTAGTGATTTTACCCGCAGGCGACGGCGGGAAAAGCGCATTGCCTAACCCCTCAGCGGCGTTGCTAATATCGTCGGTAATACCCGCGACGTTCGCCAGCACGCCACCGATAATCCCGCTTAACAGACAGCTGGATCCTATTGCCGCCACGCCCGCTGCGGCCGCCCCTGCGCCCAGCAATGGCGCCGCTACGGTTGCAGCTGCGCCTACCGCCGCGCCGATCACCGCATAGGCGGCGCCTTCCGCCACAATGCTGGTGATGTCAGCAAAAATGCTGGAGTGAATAATCTCGTCGCCCTTACGGGCCGCGTTGTTATCGCTCATGCCTTACACATTCCGGTTGTCGTTTAGCGTCAGACTCTGCTTAAGCGCGCTCCAGCGCACCTCGTCCTCTTCGGTAAAGGCTCTGAGTGCCGAGAGGGTAAAAATCATCAATACCGGTTTGCCCGGCGTTTGAACGGCCAGCTGTTTTTGCCACAGGTGCTGCCCGTTACGGTCAAAGGTGGTTTCAACTTCCAGCCCGTTAATTTTTCCGTCAGGCCCGGCTTTTACGTTCCGGAATTCGCTCTGGGCAATTTCGCCCATCTGAGGACGCAGCACATCCCACTGGCGGTGAAACTCTTGTTCGTAGTCGCTGCCATCGGGAATCACGCCGCGGCTGACCACCACGGACAGCCCGCTTTCGTCATCGCGAATAATATTCATGCTGTTATCCTGCCAGGCAGCAGGAAAAAGGGAAAACGAACCTTCCTGAAGGGTGTATTTCATAAGTGAACTCGGGATGATTAATATTGTGAGAAACAAAAAGGCCAATCCATGCTGGCCCTTTGGCTGGCTGTTTTATTATTTACGCCATTGACCTGACTGTTCGACTAAAACCTGGCTGCCTTTGCTGACAACCAATTTCGCGGGTGCATACGTCACAGTATAAACGATCTCGCCATTCTTGTACGTTGAGCCGATTATTTTACCTGCGTTGTCGTGCAATGTTTTTCCCTTTAAGGAGATCGTACTGTTATCACTTTTGCGCACGCCGAGATAAACCATCTGGTCACATTCGCTATCAAAATGACCACACCTGTTTATCAGCGAAATAGCGAACTTTTCGGTGTCCAGTTTTCTGGTTTCAGCGTGATGAACCGAAGCGGCTTTACGTAACGTATAACGCAGCGGAGTATAATCATTTCCTTTTTGTGGAGGCGTTACCAGACGCCATTCCATTTCACTCCCCTTTATTGCCAGAACAGCACGTCCGCCTGGGCCGCCAAATGAAGAGTTGAATTCAACGCTGGCGCGATTGCCAGCGATCGTACCGGTAAGATTACGCTCATCTTCTTCCGGGCAATCTATGCGGTTTCCTTTTTGGGAGATATAGCAATAAGACCCGGTGATACGGTTGCCTGATTCAGATAACCGCAGGGTTAACGTCGAGTCGCTCCCGGATTCTCCAGCCCACTCCCCGTCAAACGCGAGGCCTGATTGGCTGCTTTTTGCAAACTGCATCGTATTGAATCTGGCGGCCCATTGCTGAATATCGGCATGAATAACCGGGCTATTATCAGATGACCGATATTGTATAACGTCCGACTCCGGAACCACCCAGGCCGCAAAGATTTTGCCGTCAGGATTGATGACCAGCGCTGACGCATTCTCCTGGTAGAGATCCTTTAGCCAGCCTTCAACAAACAATCCGCCGCCTGCCGCGGTATGCGGTTCACCGAAGACATCAAAGTTATCAATAAAGGTCTGGTAATGATTTCCCAGCAGCGTCCTGAGACTGTCTGTCACTTCGCTGTCGTTAACGATGCGGCTAACCGTATCGAGCTTATTGTATTGCGATAATTCAAGCGCCGATGACGTTTCAACAACGCCTGTCAATAAAGCGGTGAACAAAACGGCTGCCAGATACTTTTTGGTCATAAATTATTCTGAAGAGCCATTGTTGTAATTCATGGTTATTTTCAAAACGTTGCCGTCTTTCATCTCAAACGAGAGCGCTTTTTTACCCAACTCGTAGGTAATCCACTGTTCCCCCGAATCATTGTCGACCTGACCGGTACCGTATGCGCTGTTCAATTCCTCTCTCGTTGAACCCACATGGATACCACGCGGCGTTGCGAAGCCTTCGGCAGTCACCGTAATTTGAGACACGATATAATCATCAACGCTTCTTTCCGCTTTATCCCACCAGAGATTAGAACTGAATATTTCTAACCCAGCCCTTTGATGCTGGAAGAATTTATAATTAGTTCCGTCAAAAGGAACCTCACCGGTAAAACTGCCTTCCACCGGCACGTCAAATTTAAGCGCGATATTAGAAGCCCATCTGTCGCCCAGGGCGATGGACTGGTCTTTGACCTTCACGGAAAAATCCTGTTTTGTCAGAACGGGCGGCATAGCCTCTGCCAAAACCACAATGCTACTCAGACAACTAAACATCAGGGAAAAACAAAGAAATATAGGCGTGTGTTTTTTCACGTTTATCGTCACTAACTTGATGTAAATTACGCTTTTCACGAATACTGCAAACCGGCAGCGAAATACCCGTGCCGGCATGAAAACACAACACTTATTAACGATCGTAACGCGACATAACGACTCTATTTAGGCATTCCTGGTTCATTACCGGAAAACTAAATGCCCATGCAAGTCCTCTCTCATCAGCAACGGTTCGGTATCCTACTGATTGTCCTGCGGTATTCCCTCGAGGAATGTTAGAAATTTTAACATCAGGGAAATGAGTTTTGACTTGTTCGAGCGTAATGCAAGGCTGTTCGATTACAAACGAGACAAGTGAGACACTATTATCCCCGTTTCCCCATAAACGAACATCTAAATCGCTGATACGTGTTCCATCAGATAATGTGAATGGAACTGACGTATAACGGTCTTTCACTTCTGGATTTTTTTGGACCAGTGGTTGATGGAAAAGTTTACTGACATCCTCGGTCTGTTTTCCCCAGACTGTTTTGAGTTCTTTAACAATATGCCATAACGAATCTTGGTTCATGTTTGTTTGTCCTGCGTAAGAAAAAGATGAAAATAGTGGGAGCAAAAAGAGGATGGTATTTTTTGTCATTCTACTTACCATAGAAACCCCCGTAATAATCGCTGTAATTGAGATCGGTACCCGAAGCTATTTCGCCTTTACCGTAGACTTTACCTATAGCTTTTGCAGCGTCAACCCGCGACAGCTCTCCATTTACCATTTTATCATAGGCTGCATTGTAAGCTTTGAGATTTTCCGGGCTTCCTGCTATATCAATATCAATACCGCCATTTCCCAGAATTTCACGCTGTATTTTGATATTATTCAAGGTTGCACCACCTTCATCCATAAGCTGGCTGTTAACGAAATTTTCTTTACTAGAATAGTCCGCTGCAACAGGATATGTTGCATGCCCTGCTTCATGAGCCAGTGTTTGTACTGTATTGGCCGTGTCTTCCATGTGTTCGGGATCCATAACGATCAGTTTATTATCCGAATCAGTATAACTTCCCCCTCCAGTCGCACCTGGTTGAATCGCCCATCCCTTGTCTTTCAAATCTTTTAGCTGAGTTTGAAGGGTCGGTGACTTGTTGATTTGTTTAACAACATCATCATTGAAAGGCATAACGTCTGAGCTATTCGGATTATTTTTATAAACATAATTCCCTTTCAAAGGCGGGGCTGTTGTTGACGCCGAAGCTGGAGCAGGTTTCGATTGGCCTGCTGCTGGAGCCGCAGCAGGGGCAGGACGACTAGCGCTCTCTTGCGGTGAAAACTTCGCCTGCACCGCCGCATCAATATCCCCTTTATGCCCCGAACCCGGTGCCGTTGTGCCCGGCTTGGTGCCAGAGGTATTCAGATGCAGCTTACCGCCCGTGGTGATATACCCATCCCCTTCCACGAAGAAGTTAAACTCTTTGCCGATGAGGTTAATCTTGCCGTTAGCATTCAGCTCAATAGCGCTCTCACCGGAGACCAGCCGCAGCTTCGTCCCGGAAGCAATAACGTACTGCTCCACCGCCGCGTCCAGCTTGCCTTTCCCCGTCAGGATCTCGGTTCCGCCTTTCACGGCCTGAGTCTGGTTCGCTTCCACGCGATGCAGTTCATTTTTCTTCACGTAATGGCTGCGCGCCCCGCCGACGCTGTGCGTTTCATCGTTCTTAACGCTGGTGTCCATGTTGCGCTCGGCCTGGATCCACACCTGCTCTGCGCCCGCCTTGTCCTCAAAGCGCAGGGCGTTGGCGTTGTCGACGGAACCGTCTTTCGTGCGGCTCATAAAGCCCATCTGCGTCGCCGCGGCCGGTAGCGCCCACGGCGGCATGCTCGCGTCGTTGTACACGCGACCGGTAATAATCGGACGGTCCGGATCTCCGTTGATAAAGTCCACCACCACCTCGTCGCCGACGCGCGGGATTTGCACCCCGCCGTAGCCCTGGCCCGCCCACGCGCTCGACACGCGCACCCAGCAGGAGCTGGTGTCATCGCCCTTCGCCAGCCGATCCCAGTGGAACTTCACCTTCACGCGACCGTATTTGTCCGTCCAGATACTCTCGCCGTTCGGCCCCACCACTTTCGCCGTCTGCGGGCCGTAGGTGCGCGGCCACGCCGTGGTCTGCGCCGGACGGTAGACCACCGCCGACGGGATGACCGTAAAATCGGTGCGATGAATGGTTTCACCCTCGCCGCTCGCGTAGCGGTTCTCTTCGAAGTGGTAACCCGCCGCCGTCACCAGATACTCGCCGTTGTCGCTGAAGAACGGCGCGTTGGTTAACGTGAAGGTGTGGCCAGGCGCAATCCCCGCCGCCGTGGCGGTGGCCTGAATCTGCTGATGCTCAACCTGCCAGCGTTCCTGACGGATACGGGCATAGAACTCCCCGTGGCCTTTGTCCACAAAGCGCCCCGGCCAGTCGTACACGTCGATGCTGCCCGGCTTTGGCGACGCCGGGTTCTGCTGGGCCTGGAACAGCCACGCGTTCGGCTTGCGGAAGTCATAGTCGTCGAGGCTGTAAATCCCCGGCGTCACGCTGTCCTCCAGCGCCCACTGGCTGATGCCCTCCTCATCCGTACTGCCGCCTGATGGCGTCTGATGGTAAGGAATAACCTCATAGCCGCTGAACGGCTGATGCTGCGTGGCGGCGTCGGTCAGTACCAGGGTGTGTTTGTCCGCCTCGTGGCTGAAGTGATAGGCAATCCCCTCCAGCTCCATCAGGCGGCTGATGAAGTCCAGGCTCGACTCCTGATACTGCACGCAGTAGTCCCACACCCGGTAGCTGCCGGTGAGTTTGTCCTCAACGTTGACCTGATGCTCACCCAGCAGGGTTTTGACAATCTGCGGCACCGTCTGCCCCTGAAAGATACGCAGGTTACGGTCGCGCTTCATCGGCCACAGGTCCGGCTCCACCGTCAGCTGGTACACCGCATAGCGGGTGCCCGTCAGCTCGACGGCGCTGACCGCCACGCGGGTAATCTTGCCGTTAACATAGCGGGACGTCAGCAGGCTCTGCGTCGGGATGGTCACCGTGACCGGCTGGCCCAGCAGCTTACTGCGGTCAATGCGCGCGTCCGTGCCGAGCACGGTCAGCGTCAGCGCGAACGACTCGGACATCGCCTCGCGGCCCGTCAGTTTCCAGAACAGAAGCCCCTCCACCGGGAGCTGAACGGTAATTCGGTTGAGCATAATCTTTATTCCATCTAGCTTATGCGATGCAGAAAAGAGGTTCGCATCTGTGACTGAGCGTAATTCTAAGGGTTCACCAGCCAGGTGCCGGGCTTCGCAATATCCAGCGTCTGGCTACGGGTTCTTCCGTTGCCCTGCAGTTCAATCTTCACCTCACCGGCTGGCAGCTTGAGCGATGCATAGCCGTTGGTTCCCGGGCGCAGCGCTTTTGGCTCGCCGTTTACTTTCAGCGTTTCGCCGTCGAGGATGCGGATATAGACCAACGCAACAGGGCTCGCGACAGGCGGTGGCGTCTGCTGGGCCGTCGCCTGCTCGTTAACCTTCGCCGTTTCCGGCTTCACGTCCGGCGCGTTTGCGGCGGTCTCAGTCGGACGCGTCTCTGCCGGTGGCTGTGCAGCCTGCTCTGGTGCATCTTTGCCGCCGCTGAACAGCATCGCGCCAGCGACAACGCCGACCAACACGCCTGCGGCAACCATGCCCGGGGTCTTGTAGCGACGCCAGTCGAGCAGCGAAGACGGCTGTTCCTCCTCCACCGGTACCAGCATCGTGCCGGGCTTTTTCGCCGCCAGCACATCGTTGATACCCGCGACCGGCATTTCAATCAGCGCGGCGAACTCGTCGA
Organism: Enterobacter cloacae complex sp. P16RS2; assembly: GCF_014982155.1. Classification (NCBI taxonomy): domain Bacteria; kingdom Pseudomonadati; phylum Pseudomonadota; class Gammaproteobacteria; order Enterobacterales; family Enterobacteriaceae; genus Enterobacter; species Enterobacter cloacae complex sp. P16RS2. The sequence continues at coordinate 9,941 of NZ_JADCKW010000003.1, forward strand.
TGGACTGCGGACGGTCCTCCATGTGCAGCGCCAGCGCGCGGTCAATGGCCTGCAGCAGCGGGATGGAATAGCCCTGCGGCATGATTTCCACCAGCGGTTTGCAGGTATCCTGAATTGAGCGCACCACGCTGACCGGCGGCGGAGAACCCACAATCAGGGTACGCAGCACCGCGCCGAGGGCATAAATATCCGTCCACGGGCCCTGCTCGCTTTCGTTGTCGTCGGTGTACTGCTCGATCGGCGCAAAGCCCGGGCGCAGCATGGTTTCCGTTTCGTCGGAGAGGTTACCGATGGTGCGGCGCGCGGAGCCGAAATCAAGCAGCACCGGCAGGCCGTTATCCTGAATCTGAATGTTATCCAGAGAGATGTCGCGGTGCAGATAGCCTTCGTCGTGAATGGTCTTGATTGCACCGAACAGCATCGGCAGCGTGCGGCGGATCCAGGCCTCGTTGATCAGCTCCGGTTTTTCTTCACGAAGGCGCGACAGCGTGGTGCCGCTGTAAAACAGCGTCCCCATGTAGGCCGTGTCGTTTTGCACCCAGAAACGCAGGACGTGCAGCAGGTTCGGGTGGTTAAAGCGCGCCAGCAGACGGGCTTCCTGAATAAAGCTGTTCAGGCCTGCGGAAAACGCTTTGCCAAAGCGCTCGCTGCGCAGCACCAGGGTCATGTCGTCGCCGCGCACGGCGAGCGAGGAAGGCATAAATTCTTTGATAGCGATAGTGCGTTCGAGCTGGTGATCCCACGCGCGATAGACGATGCCAAAACCGCCGCCGCCGATCACCTCTTTGATTTCAAACTCGTTGAAGCGGTACCCGACCGGGAGCGCGTTTGGGACAGTCCGATTGTTATCATTATCCGTCATCTTTTACAGTTCTCTTGATGATTATTACGCGGCAAACTGACAGTGAAACTCGCCCTGCTCGCAGGTGACGTGCAGACGTCGGTACTGCTCGTCGCTGCGGCTGGCGGTAAGTAAGATCTGGCTCATCTGAGGCAGCAAGGTGTTGGTCAGAATAGCATCCACCATGCGGCCGCCGGACTCCACCTCGGTACAGCGCTGAACAATCTGTTCCACCACGCTGTCGTCAAACTCAGAAATAATGCTGTGATTCTCTTCCAGACGACGCTGAATGCGCTTGAGCTGCAGGCGAACAATCTGCCCCAGCATCTCGTCGCTGAGCGGGTAGTACGGCACCACCAGCAGGCGGCCCAGCAGCGCCGGTGGGAATACCTCCAGCAGCGGCTGGCGAAGGGCGCCGCTTAACGCGTCAGGCTCCGGCATCAGCTCCGGATCGGCGCACATGGCGCTAATCAGGTCGGTGCCGACGTTAGACGTCAGAATAATGATGGTGTTACGGAAATCAATGTGGCGCCCCTCGCCGTCTTCCATCCAGCCTTTATCAAAGACCTGGAAGAAGATCTCGTGGACGTCCGGGTGCGCTTTCTCAATTTCGTCCAGCAGCACCACGCTGTACGGACGGCGGCGCACGGCCTCGGTCAACACGCCGCCTTCACCATACCCTACGTACCCCGGAGGCGCACCTTTTAAGGTGGAAACGGTGTGCGCTTCCTGGAACTCACTCATGTTGATGGTGATAACGTTCTGCTCGCCGCCGTACAGGGATTCCGCGAGCGCCAGCGCGGTTTCGGTTTTACCGACCCCGGACGGGCCGCACAGCATAAAGACGCCCACCGGTTTGTTGGGATCGTCCAGCTTCGCACGCGAGGTTTTCACGCGGCGGGCAATAAGATCCAGACCGTGACGCTGGCCGATAACGCGCTGGTTGAGCGTGTCGGCGAGGTTGAGCACGGCGTCGATCTCGTTTTTCACCATCCGGCCCAGCGGGATCCCGGTCCAGTCAGAGACCACCGCGGCAACCACGTTTTCATCCACCGCCGCAAACAGCAGCGGCTCATCGCCCTGCAGGGCGTTCAGCGCCTGCTGCCGTTCCGCCAGCTGGCCGCGCAGCTCGGTGCTATCATCATCGCCCGCCGCGAACAGCGCCGCGCGCAGGCGAATAATCTCCTGCACCAGGCCGCGCTCTTCTTCCCAGCGCCGGGCCAGGGCTTCGCGTTTTGTTTCATACGCGTCGCGTTCGGCGAGTAAAGCGGTCACGCGATCGGCGTCACCGGCTCCCACGCGCGCTTCGCGTTCAGCAATCTCAATTTCCACGTCCAGCGCGGCAAGGTGGCGCAGGCATTCTTCGAGCTGCGCGGGCGGCGCGCTCTGGCTGACCGCGACGCGGGCGCAGGCGGTGTCGAGCAGCGCAACGGCTTTATCCGGCAGCTGACGCGCCGGGATGTAACGATGCGACAGCTTCACCGCCGCGCTGACCGCTTCGTCGAGCAGCAGCACCTGGTGGTGCGTCTCCAGCGGCGACACGGTGCTGCGCAGCATCAGAATGGCTTTCGCTTCGTCCGGCTCGTGCACCTGCACCGTCTGGAAACGGCGGGTCAGCGCCGGGTCTTTCTCGATGTACTTTTTGTATTCCGCCCAGGTGGTGGCGCCGATGGTGCGCAGCTGTCCGCGCGCCAGCGCGGGCTTCAGCAGGTTCGCCGCATCGCCGGTTCCCTGCTGGCCGCCTGCGCCAATCAGGGTGTGGATCTCATCGATAAACAGAACGATCGGCGTGGCGCTGGACTGGACCTCATTGATTAACGCCTGCAGACGGGCCTCGAACTCGCCTTTCATGCCTGCGCCAGCCTGCAGCATGCCGATATCCAGCAGCCACAGCTGAATATTTTGCAGCGGCTCCGGAACGTCGCCGTCGGCGATACGCAGCGCCAGCCCTTCCACTACCGCCGTTTTCCCGACCCCGGCTTCCCCGGTCAGCAGCGGGTTGTTCTGGCGGCGACGCATCAGGATATCCACCATCTGGCGGATCTCCTCGTCGCGCCCGACAACCGGGTCAATCTTCCCTTCGCGGGCGCGGGCGGTCAGGTCCTGGCCGTACTGGGCCAGAGTCCCCTGCGCCGCAGGTACCGCACCCGCCGGTGCGTCTGCGGCGGCAGCGGCCTGCTGCGTCTCTTTGCTGTTGGCGCAGATAGCGTCGAACTGCTCAATCAGCACCTCGACGTTAAGGCGGGTGAACTGCGACGAGATGCTTTTCAGCACGTTGGCCAGGTTCCAGGTTTTAAGCATGCCGATCAGCAAATGGCCGCCGCGAATACGGCTGACGCCAAACTTCAGCGATCCAAACACCCAGGCGCGCTCCACGGCGCTGTCGATATGTTCAGAAAGATCGGAAACGGAACTCGCCCCGCGCGGAAGGACGTCCAGCGCGGCCACGATATCGCGCGTCAGCTGCTGTTCATCAAGGGCAAAGTGGCGGATGACCTGCTGCAGATCGCCATCCTGCTGCTGCATCAGCTGATGCAGCCAGTGCACCAGCTCAACGTACGGGTTGCCGCGCAGCTTGCAGAACGCAGTGGCGCTTTCCAGAGAGGTAAATAACAGCGTATCCAGTTTGCCGAAAAGCACGGCACGGCTAATTTCTGACATGTTAGTTTCCATTAACAATGATTCGGTATACGGAAGGATTACCGCTCTGCGCGATACACCAGATCGCCTCGCGGGACAGGCTGCGGCTGAAGGCCCAGCCAGGTGTTATAGCCTAATCGCCCATTGCTGCCGAGCGTGGTGCCCTGCACCGCGTCTTCACGCAGGATCACCCGCGTTTCCCATTCAAACTCCACCCCGGCGTACTGACGCACCCAGTCGCGCAGTTCGGTGACCCAGGCTTCACCCGGCAGAAAACGGTTGTACTCCTCCGCGCTTAACGGGCCAATTTCGATGCGAAACTTGTGCTGCACGTCGCGGACGGCGACGCCGAGAAAGGCGGATTCCCCCATGCGCGGCATGCGGCGCCCTGCGCCAAGCTGCGCCTGCTCGCGCGTGGAAAGCGGCATCCACTGCGGCACGTTGCTCACCAGCTTAACCGGCGCTTTAAAATAGTTGCGCAGGATCTTCTCCAGCCCCTCCGGATCCCGCCCGTGACGGGTCAGGTGTCCGGCGTGGGTAAATCGCGCATGCGAGCTCAGGCTGCCTTTGTTCATCTGCCCCGGCTGGCCCATGCCAATCAACGATGCCAGATACCCCTCAAAGCGCCTGTTGTCGGCGCGGTCCAGCGAGACGGTGGGCTGTGCATCCGCCCAGGCGCGGTAAAACAGCAGCGCAAGGCGGTGATGGAACAGATCGGCAAACGCGCTGAGGCTGGTGTCCTGATGATGATAAATACGCTCGCGGGCGTATTCGGTCATGTGGACCGGCAGCGGGCCGTTCGGGCCAAACAGGCCGAAGCTGAGGATAGATACCTCATGCAGCCCGCTCTCTTCCCGCTGACGCACCAGGGCCAGCGTCGACGGTGCAAAACTCATCGACGGCTGCTGACCGATGCGCAGCGGCTCAAATTTCGGCAGCGGCGCGCGGCCCAGCGGGTAGCGCTCGCCGCCCTGGGCATCAATGCGCCTTAACAGCTGAAACAGATCGTAGCGCCAGGGCGTCTTGCGAACCCCTTGCCAGAATGCGTCCGGCAGACGGGTCAGGCGATGCACGCGCAGCGGTGCAGTGGCAGCGTCACTCATATCAGCGCCCTTTTACCCATGCGCGGCGCCCAGTAGCCAATCTCGCCGCGCTGCTGACTTTTCAGGGTGAACTCCGTAAAGCTGTTGATGGACACCAGGCGGGCAAAGAGACGTTCCATCACGCTGCCAAAGAGCCACGGGCTGGCGCCGGAAAAGGCTCGCTCATCCACCGTCAGGGTAATGCCGATCCCGCGGGCGAAAACGACCGGGCCGGGTTCAGGCACGCGGCGGTGAACCGGCTCCAGCACGCAGTGGCGTACCCCCTCCACCTGACGCGCAACGGGCGTTTCTGCCAGGTTGGCGTAAAGCCCTAACAGCTGGCGCAGCGCGGCCGCGCCGTCTTCATTTTCGCTGTCCATCAGGCTGAGGTAGTTCATCTGCAGCTGGCTGATGAGCCGCCAGGTGCTGAACCCTTCCGCCAGCGCCGGACGCGGTGGCGTCGGGCCTTTGCGCAGGGTGAGGGATTTCACCGGCATGGAGTCGGCCATAATGAACTGCCCGAGCTCCTGCTGCAGCATCAGCGGCAGGTCGCGGCTGGTGCACAGCACCTCGGCAGAGATATAGCGCAGGTTTTCCTGCCACGGGGCGTGCTGTTCATCCACCAGCGAAACAAACACCTCTGAACCGATGTAGCCGGTACGTGTGCCGTAGCGCAGGGCGTGCTCGGACAGCACGCGCTGTTCGCGGCGAAGGGAAAAATAGGCCCCGTAGTTGCCCGCATCGCCGCTCCAGGTGCTCCAGAATGGACGAAACGTCTGGTCATCGCGCTGGCCGTCCGCGCTGCCATAGATTTTTTTGACCGCGTAAATTTCATAATCCAGCGGACGAATGTTATCGACCACCAGATGGTATTCATGCTGGCCTTCATTCAGCTTCTGACGCGCCGCGACCTTTGGGAAAAGGTTGATGACCGGGGTACAGTGCAGCGCCAGATGGCTGGCATCGACCACGCGCTCCAGCTGTTCATCCGACTTATCCAGCAGAATGAAGATGTCGAAGGCTTTTTCGCCTTCACAGCGTTCGATAAGCGTGCCCAGACCGCTCAGGCTGATGAAGCGGAAGCGGGCCGGAAAGGCGAAATACTCCTGCAGCAGGCGGTAGCCGTCAAAGTTGCGCAGATCGTCAGGAAGCAGAGCCTGGTCAGGCTCAAAGCCCTCCTGGCGCAGCGCGTCCGACGCCAGCAGCTGTCGCTGCGGCTGCGGGCTGACCGTCTGGCAGACGATCCCGGCGTGATGCTCCATCACCAGCTCCAGCAGCTTCAGCGCTTCAATGTCCGGACCGCCGAGGAAAAATTCCAGACGGTCGAAATCCAGGTGCCCGAGGTTTTGCGGGCCGTCGCAGGCGATGCGGATCCTTAAGGCGCTGCCGATCTGCCGCTGGCTCAGCCCCAGCTGCGCCAGCGGCAGATCGGCGGGCACGCCGCCCAGCTCGACCTTATCGATTTTCAGCGGCAGCAGGTTGACCTCGTGCGCCGTGGTATAGCTGCAGGTCACGCCGGTTTTTTTCAGCGCCAGGCTGTCCATCATGGTGCCGCGCGGCACAATGAAGCCTTTGCTCAGGTCGCCCCGGCTGCTGTCGGGTTCAATCTCCGCGATCGCCATCGACGGCGTGGGCGCGAGATAGTTAGGCGCAATCATCTCCAGCAGACGCTGGGAGAAGCGCGGAAACTCCGCGTCCATTTTCATCTGCACGCGGGAGGTCAGGAAGGCGAAGCCCTCCATCAGACGTTCGGTATAGGGGTCCGCCACTTCGATGCCGCGCATGCCCAGCCGTCCGGCGACTTTTGGGTAGCGTTCGGCAAACTCGGCCCCCATTTCGCGCAGGTAGGCCAGCTCGCGGTTGTAATATTCGAGCAGTTTACTTTCCATGATTACCCCGCATCTTTCAGTTCAAAATGGCCGTTTTCCAGATCGACATCGGTACGAAACAGAAACTCCAGCGGGTACGGCACACACCATAAACGCCCTTTGATCTCGATGGAGAGCACGTTGTGCAGATCCAGCGAGGAGGTATCAGACACGCAGCGTACCTGCAGCCCCTGCGGCAAAATGCGCGGCTCAAAATTGATGATGGCCTCGGTGAGCTTGCGCTGAATGTCGTGCCATTCGATATCCGACATCCTTTTCCCGGCCAGCGGCGCGACGCCGAAGTTGACCACCGAGCGCTTCACGTGCGGCAAGGCGCTCAAGTCGCCGGAGGCATCGTGGTTGATGGTGTTAAACAGCCACTGCAGATCGCGCAGGACGTTGCGCCGCAGGGCGGCGTGGGTGATCAGATTGCTGTTGGCCGACTCGCGCTTTTTTTCCGGGTCGTTATCGGTGAGACGATCCAGCAGCGAGGGCTGCATTTTGTCGCGCGCCCCCACCTTCTCCTGCCTGCTGCGGGCTTGCCAGCCGCTGCGCAGCAGATCGCCTTCGCCTGCGGGATTACTCATCGGCTCCATCCGTCGCAAACGTCACGAGGCTTAATGACAGCAGCGGGTATTCGCTTTGCTCGCTCAGCCAGGCCTTCTGGCCCCTGCCTTCGTAAAGAATGCCGTCTTCGTCGAGCGGCTGCCATTCGGTGGTGCGGCCTAATTTGACCGCATCAGTGGCATCGGCAGCAAACGGGTAACGCGCCGGGATCTGACACACCTGCTCCGTACCGTCGGTCAGGCGCACCAGCGCGTGACGCCAGACCAGATCGGTCACGCTGGCGGGCGCCTGGAAACGGATCTCTGCGATGGCGCTGAACGGCAGCCAGAAATAACGGCCGTTCACGATGGTTTCGCAGACCGGGCCGAGACGGGCATCACCATCCATCAGCCAGTCAAACGCCTGCGTCTCCTCGTTTTCGAGGATAATCTGGCCGGCGGTGGCCTCAGCCCGATCGAGGGCGTCCAGACGCAGCGCCCGGGCGCGCTCGCCCTCCTCGCTCAGCGCCGCGGCCAGGGTCGTCAGCCACGGCCACTGGGTTTCAGGCATAGCCGGACGCGCTTGTCCCGCCATCACCTGCGCGCGCTGCAGTTCGCCCTGAATGGATTGCTCCAGCAGCGTGACGGTGGGTTTCGCCTGAGGCTTCAGCGCCAGCCAGCTTTTCAGCTGGGTCAGCGCGCGCGTCCAGTTGCCGCTGAGGATTAAAAACTGCACGAACGCGGCGCGGAGGTCGGCATCTGCCGGACGGGCTTTGATTTCAGCCTCAAGGCGCGCCAGCGCATCGCTGAGCGACTCGCCCGCCAGGTGTTGATAGAGCGTATTCATAGACACTCCTTAATTCGCCGCGCGCCATGCGCCAACGGCCGGATCGCGCAGTTGAGGACGCAGGGTGTCAATCAGCACGATATTCAGCGGCGTGCCGGGTGCGACCCAGGCGCTCCAGGTTTTTTTCACCGCCGCGATACGCGCCTGCAGTTTTGCATCATCGCTGGCGGTTTCACGGGAGATCTCCACCGCTACGGTGCCGTTGCTTTTCCAGCTATTCAGGGCGCTATCGTAAGGCAGGATCATCCAGCTCTGGTCGCTGTCTGGGGTGCTGAATACCATGCGCTCTTTGTTGACGGAGGTGATCAGCGCGTTTTCAGGATCGGCGCTTTGATTCAGACCCGTCACCGGGAAGCCATGAATGTAGGTCACCGCCATCTCTTTCTGTCCGCCGTTGCGGGACTGCGAAACCACGGTGTGTCCGCTCAGCCAGCTGCCGTTACCGCAGCGGGTGGTGTCAGAATCCGGAATAAAGAGCGCCGGAGCGGAAGCGCCCCCTTCCCAGAAGGTGCGCAGGTGGCAGCCGTCCTGCAGGGTAAATTCCTGCCACGGCGTGCGGTCAGCCGCGACGGTGCGGGAAGCCACGTTCTGGTCCGGCGGCAGCAGCGCGCCGCTGGCTGGGGTTGCGGAGACGGTCGCAGCAGGCGCGGCCTGCTCCTGTTTCACCACCAGCGCCCAGTCCTGCGCTTTGCCTGCCGTACCCTGCGCCAGCGTGGTACCCGCCGGATCGTTGAGCGTCCAGCTAAGCTTATTCACTTTGCTGCACTGGTGTTCCAGCAGGGAGCCAAGACGCGGCACAAAGTTCTCCAGCACGGAGACGTCTTTCTTACCATTCGCCACAATGCGCAGCACCACCTCAGGCTTACACCAGCTCTGCGGCGTGTTGTCTTTGATGTTGTCGATCCAGATATCCAGCTTCTGCGCAGGAGACTGCACGATGCGGAAATTCTCAGCCTGCGCGGTGGAGGTGACCGCCAGAAGTGCCAAACCCGATAGCCAAAGTTTCATATCGTTCCTTGTGTGTCTAATCAGTTCCGCAGGGAAGAAATTGTGCTGCGTCAGAGAGGGTGTGCAGCAAAGTGGTGTCCTGAGGGTTGCCCATCCATACCGCCAGGGCAGTATAGTTATCCTGAGCATTCCCCTCCTGTTCGCCATTCTTTTGAATGATTTGGTTCATTAAGGTCAGCCACTCCTGCGGCGTATTGACCATATGCAGCGACTGCTTCATTTGCTCTTCGCTAACGCCGTGCCAGAACCCGTCGGTGCAGAGTAAGAATGCATCGCCGTCTTCAACCTGCACCACGTCGCTGTAGCTCGCTTCCGGCCCGCCGTTTTCAATCCCCAGCGCGAGGTACAGCAGATTGCTGTTGAGATCGTCGGTCTGGTGCCCGGCGTCTTTCATCTGCTGCACCAGGCTGTGGTCGGTGGTCACATGCCACAGCCATCCCCGGCGAAACAGGTACAGGCGGCTGTCTCCGGCGTGCGCCCAGTAGGCCAGACCGTAATCACGGTCAATGAACAGGCTGACCAGCGTCGTGCCCATCCGGCGATAGTCCTGAACGGCCTGCTGTTCGCTGAGGATGGTGCGGTTCGCCGTCTGCACGTAGTCGCGGATATGCTGCGCATTAAGATGTTTGTCGCCATCGAAGCGGGAGATAATGCTGTTGCGGGCCAGCTCTGCAGCCACCTCACCGCCCGGCAGGCCCGCGATGCCGTCGCAGACGACAAAGCAGGCTGAACGTTCCCCTATGGTTTCTCCCGTCTGATCCTGGTTGCTGGCGCGCGTCCCCTGGCGGGAGAGAGAAGCCGTTGCGATATTCATTTGTCTTCCGATCCGCTCTGTGAGTCTTTGTACTGATTCACCTCCATGTCGTACGCATGAAGGAACGCCTCGCCGAACAGGGTGTGGAAGTCATCCTCAATCTCGCCCGCCGTCTCGCCATAGCTGCGAACAAAATAGTCCCACAGGGCGGCTTTGCGGCTGCCCGGCAGCGCCAGACGAGAGGTCATCCCGTTCTGCTTCGCCTGCTCTTCCAGCTGTTCCGGGTTAAAGGACTGCAGCATCGCGGCAATGATGGCGCGGATACCGGAGATCATGCCCAGCTGGTGCGCCTGTAGATCGATAAGCGCGTCGCGCACGGATTTGGTGGGCGGCATAAAGCCCGGCATTGGGGTGCCGAACATCTGGATCAGCACGGTTTTGCCGGTCGGCAACAGCTTGAACGGGTTGTTGGCATCGTCCAGCACCATGGTCATATCGGCCTTCACGCCACGCTTGAGAATGGAACGCGAGGAGAGCAGCGCCACTGTCCCCTGAGAGAACATACCGAGGATTTGCCCGAGCTGACGCATATTTTCCCGGTCAAACTGCGGGACGGGCTGCATTTCGCTCAGACCCATGCCTTCCAGCAGCGCCTCCAGCAGCTCGCCCTGCAGCACTTCGCCCTTCTCACCGCTGTTCGCCGTAGCGGTTGGGGCGGCGGCGTTATTGACCGGGTCAATGCGCAGACGGCCCTTCGGGGCCTGAGCGCTGCTGCGCGCAACGGCCTGTGGCGTAGGCATGGTGAAGCCTGCGTAATCCGGTCGCGCGGGCTCTTCTTCAGCACGCGGTTCTTCCTGCGGCTCAGGGGCGAACAGCGGAGAATCGGCCAGCATGTTCTCTTCCTGCTCGGGTTCCGGCACTGGCGCAGGCTTTTCGTCAACAATGTCATCCGGATGGGTCAATGGCGCGCCGCCCATCAGCCCGAGCGGGTCGTCATTACGCGCGGCTGGCGCGCTGGCCTTACCGCCAAACAGGGCCAGCGGATCGAGCTCATCCGTCGCCTCCTCTTCTGGCTTAACGGGGTTCGTCTCGCCCGGCGGCACCAACGTTGACGGGGTGACGTCGTCAAAAATACTCTCTTTTTTGAACAACGCTTCGTCGCTGAACAGCGTGTCCGGGTCAACGTTCTTACGCTCGAGCTTTGGATCGCTGTCGTTGAACATCGCCAGCGGATCTTCAGCGTTACGCTCCGGGGCCGAAGGCTGGGAGAACGGATCGTGCGATGCAGCAGGCTGCGGTTTTGTACGGTTGCTGGAGATGCTGTCGGAGATGGAGAACTCCTGCATCAGGCTATCCCAGATCTCCGTTGGCACGGCGGTTGGCTCGGCCTTCCCGCGCGGTGCGGCGCTCGCCGGCTTCGGTTGCGCAGCGGGCGCGGCTGCCGGACGCGCCTGCTGATGCATACTGGCCGCCATACGGCTCACGGGCTGCGTATCGTGGATCAGTTCGGTGACTTCAATACGGTAGTCATCAATACCGAGAATGTCGCCATCCTGCAGCTCAACCTGACGCCCTCGCTCCAGCGGAATGTCATTTAATACCACGCGGGTGACGCTGCCACGGTTGGTCACGCGGCATTCGCCCTGGGCGTCAACGTGAACAATCGCCTGCAGACGAGAGATGGTGCGGTCATTATCCGGCAATACCAGATTGTTATCCGTACCGCGCCCAATGGTGCCGCCCGGGGCGTAAAAATCACAGCTGCTTTGCGGCGGCTGATGACCGGGTTTCGTAGAAATAATCGTGAATCGCATGGCGTATTCCTGCTGGTATGATTAGCGCTCAAACGCTGCCGCTCTCGGGGCGAGAACGGCGGCGTTTGGGGGCGATTCCATTGGTTCTATTTTGCGGTTTTGAGCGGACGAATCGCGTCGCTGTTGGCGATTAAGCTGCACTTTAAAACCTGATATTGACCCGGTTCGGTACCACCTACTTTCTCTTTCAGTAAAGAAACAATCACCTTGTCAGCTTTTTCAAAATTCTCAGCAGGGAGATTGCTTGCTTCCAGCCATGCGGCCGCACTGGCCTCTGCATCATCTTTGAGACTTTTACTGTCCGCAATCTTACTGATGCATCGATTTTGCACCCAGTTTTCTAAGATTTGTTGCTGAGAAAAAGCACTCACATCAGGAAGTGTTTGGGAACAAGCAACGGAGGCATTTAAAACCAATACAAGCAGCAATAAACGTTTCATTTCAGGCTCCAGAAAGTTGCGTTGGTAGGAATAATTTAAACTGGCCTGAGGGACCTTCTTCTAAAATGAAACGAGCCGCATAACGAATAGAACCGTTTTTCCCTGACACTTTCAGAGCAATATCATATTCTCCCGCTTGCCACGTAATCCCCGTCCACTGATGACATTGTTGGGTCGTTAACGTCACCTCAGGGCTAAACGTTGACGGCGGCGATATCGCCTTCCATTCATTTCCCGCGCGTTTCATTATGGTGGGTGAATGACTGGTGACAGGCGCGTCTACCCCAGAGTTAGCAGGAATAGCAAAGCAGGGCTCGTTGTTCTTTAGCGTAACCGAAAGTGACTGATATTGTGCAGGATGAGACACACAGGCGTTCGCCATTAACGTGACTGCAAACACACTGAATAACTTTTTTATAACCATGCCCGCCGATCCCAAGGGTTCTTGACGCTGATAAAGACCGGGGAAAATTCCCCGGCCACATGCGCAATTACGCTTCTTTGTTCTCTTTGATGTTCCAGCCAGCGCTACTTTCAGCACCTTTACCACCAGAAGTGGTCTGCTCCCAGTACTGCTGTTTCACTTTCGCAGCCTGGAATGCGTAGGTCACACCCACGGTGTCGCCGTTGTCTGCACCGGTGTACTGAACGGAAGTCACCAGCACATCTTCCAGCGTAATGCGGGAATATTCCACCTGCTGGCCGCCCGCTTTACACACGGACAGCTCAACCTTAGTCAGGTGTTTACCGCTGGCGCAGTGTTTCAGGATTGCTGTAGTGGATTTGTCGATCAAGGCATTAACGTGCAGATCGTTAAAGTTAACTTTACCGGCACCGCCGCCACCGCCAACGCTCATATTACCAGGCTGGGAAGCGCCCCAGGAGAAGGAGGTAATATCAGTCCAGCCGGTGTGGTTAGAATCTTTAGATTCGCCCGTAACACCCTCGACCTTCAGAAACATATCAATAGCCATAATATCTACTCTTCGTGGATGAAAATTATTGCTTTCGAAAAAGCACTTATATGGCAAACAGGAAAGCATGGGGCTGAATAAAACCGTCCATATTTTACCTCTGCCTCTAGCCTGACGAATTCGTACTTCGTACAGACTCTTCAGAGTGCCTGCAATTGCAACCACCCTAAATTTTGTTAGTTACACTTCATGGTAACTAAGCGCTAGACAATCATTCACTGTATCATCTAGAATATTTTCAATCGTCTATCATTCATCAAAGGCAACATAACATGAAGAAAATATTGTTATTAATACTTACCATTGTATTTTTAATTATCGCAATTTTCACAACTGTAGATCTTTTTCAGTCCACCTGGTATGTATTTTCATTAGAAAAAGTCACTACAACTTCTGCAGGTTTACTTTTTGGAAAATTACTTTTCCTGCTGGTCATACTTTTAGCATTTTACTTCTCGCTAAGATTTTTGCGCAAATCAAAGCCTTGACTTTAATTTTTCCGCAAAATAGTAAATAGCGATAGATGCAACTAAGAGAATGATTAATAGAGCGGCATTTATCGTTATTTCCAAAATGGTTACCGACCAATCAAAAACAAAAATATAATAGCCAAGAGTTGAGAAAAAAAGCATAAATGAAACAATAAGCATGAGATAGACTATAACGTACTTTGATGCTCTTTCAAACACGAGTAGCTCCTGCTAAAAACTGACTAAAAATCTCTTTATCTATGGCACCATGACTCTGTTGGAAATTTATAGCTTCAATAAATGGCTTAACATTATCTTCAACGAGAAAATATAACAAATCTAAATCGCCCGCACCACGCAACTCATAGTAAACATTTTTGTTTAATTTTAATAGATCGTATGAGGCATAAACTGAGCGAGAAATTGAAGCCCCCACACTTAATACACCAGTAAGCCCTGCAGAAACAAGAAATCGCGGCACAATTTTTGAAACGAATAGCGTAATTAATTCATTTACGAAAACCATTTTAAAGGCTATACCACCTACTTGCGACCCACCGACTTTTAGGAGAAGTTCCTTAGATTGTTCTTCAGATAAACCAGACAGATATCGTTTGACCACTGTATTGATTAACCGACGCACATCTTCTGATGTAAGCCCTTTTTTTATTAAAGTTAACAATCTAATTTTATCTGTTTCATTTCGCCACCGATGGTCTGTATCCAGAAAATCTTTTGTTAACATCCATAAGTCTTCTGGAATTGACATAAAACCATCGACCGCGCTGCGAGCGAAAATTTCTGGGCCACTTTGTTTACGCGTATCAAAAATTTTCAGCATGCCATCTGCAATTTCTTTTGGTGAACTCGTTCCCAAAGTTGATTCCTCCTGAGGTTCATGAATGTCGATGGCTTTCTAGATGAATTTTGCCAATGTAGTTTACTTTGCCGGCCCTCCAGGGCCGGCACTCATCATCACGCGTCTTTCGTCTTCAGCGACGGCAGTTTAGATACCAGACGCAGGGAAACGGTCAGACCTTCCAGCTGGTAGTGAGGACGCAGGAAAAACTTCGCGGCGTAGTAGCCCGGGTTATCTTCAATCTCCTGCACCTGCACTTCCGCAGCGGCCAGCGGTTTGCGGGACTTGGTCTCCTGAGAGGAGTTCGCCGGGTCACCGTCAACGTAGTTCATGACCCAGTCGTTCAGCCAGCGCTCCATCTCTTCGCGCTCGCGGAAGGAGCCGATTTTGTCGCGCACGATGCACTTCAGGTAGTGGGCAAAGCGGCAGCAGGCGAACAGGTACGGCAGACGAGAGGCCAGACGCGCGTTGGCGGTGGCATCCGGGTCGTGGTATTCGGCCGGTTTCTGCAGCGACTGCGCGCCGATGAAGGCGGCAAAGTCGGAGTTTTTGCGGTGAACCAGCGGCATAAAGCCGTTTTTCGCCAGCTCGGCTTCACGACGATCGCTGATGGCGATCTCGGTCGGGCACTTCATGTCCACGCCGCCGTCATCGCTCGGGAAGGTGTGGCACGGCAGGTTTTCAACCGCCCCGCCGGACTCCACGCCGCGAATCGAGGTGCACCAGCCGTACTCTTTGAAGGAGCGGTTGATGTTGGCGGCCATCGCATACGCGGCGTTCGCCCAGGAGTAGCTGTTGTGGTTCGCGCCGTCGGTCTGCTCTTCGAAATCAAAGCTGTCGACCGGGTTAGTGCGAATGCCGTAGGGCAGGCGCGACAGGAAGCGCGGCATCACCAGGCCCAGATAGCGGGCATCTTCGGATTCACGCAGCGAACGCCAGGCGGCATATTCGGTGTTCTGGAAGATCTTGGTCAGGTCGCGCGGGTTAGCCAGCTCCTGCCAGGACTCCATCTGCATCACGCCCGGTGCGGTACCGGTGATAAACGGACAGTGCGCCGCAGAGCCGATGCGCGCCATTTCACCCAGCAGCTCAACGTCCTGCGGGCTGTGGTCGAAGTAGTAGTCGCCCACGATGCAGCCAAACGGCTCGCCGCCGAACTGACCGTACTCCTGCTCGTAGATTTTCTTGAAGATCGGGCTCTGGTCCCAGCCCACGCCCTTGAAGCGCTTCAGGGTGCGGCCCAGCTCCTGCTTGGAGATGCTCATAAAGCGGATCTTCAGCATCTCGTCAGTTTCAGTATTGTTCACCAGATAGCTCAGACCGCGCCAGGCGCTCTCCAGCTTCTGAAACTCTTCGTGGTGAATGATCTGGTTTACCTGCTGCGACAGCTGCTCGTCGATACCGGCGATCAGGTTCTGAATGGTGCGGTAGGTGTCGTTGGAGAAAGTGACGGTGTTTTCCAGCGCCTGCTGCGCCAGCGTTTTAACCGCGCTTTCGACGGCTGAACGGGCCTGATCGGTTTTTGGGCGGAACTCTTTGTTCAGCAGCGCGCTGAACTCATCCTGGCTGAACGCCTGACCCGCCTGCTGCTCGTGTTGTTGAGTCTGGTTGCTCATCGATTATTCCTCGCTACCTTTCGCGCTTTCGTCATTTTTCGGCAACTGGCTCAGGGATTTGAGCAGTGTCGGATCCTGCAGAATTTTAGCGATCAGCTCTTCCGCTCCGTTTTTGCCGTCCATATAGGTCAGCAGGTTGGAGAGCTGGGTACGCGCTTCCAGCAGCTTGTTCAGCGGCTCGACCTTGCGGGCCACCGCATCCGGCAGGAAGTCGTCCATGCTGTCAAAGGTCAGATCCACGTTGAGCTTGCCTTCGCCGGTCAGGGTGTTATCCACCTGGAACGCCACGCGCGGCTTAAGCGCCTTCATGCGTTCGTCAAAGTTGTCGATGTCGATTTCGAGGAATTTACGCTCGTCGACGGCCGGCAGATTTTCAACCGGTTTGCCGACCAGATCGGCCATGACGCCCATCACAAACGGCAGCTGAATCTTACGTTCTGCACCGTAGATCTCTACGTCGTACTCGATCTGCACGCGGGGGGCACGGTTACGTGCGATGAATTTCTGCCCACTGTTACTCATTGCCATGATGTTCTCCATCAAAGATGCGCGGTGAAGGTGAAACGGCAGGCTCCATGCCTGTCGTCATAATGCCTGGACGCGTTATTCGCGGCGCCCAAAGATGTTTTCAAGTTGGTTAACGCCGTCTGGCGCCAGGTCGCGAATAATGTCCATAAAGTTAAGTTCTGACAGCCGCTGCACCCGTTCAATCATCAGCGGTGCGGGGTGGCTCGGTTCGTACTGCGCAAAATACTGCTTCGCTTTTTCCAGCATCAGCTGCGCGTCGGCGCGGCTGGTGACCTGCACGCTGCGCCAGTCGGTCACCGGCTGAACGGGCTGCGCTGCCGTCGACTGCTGCTCGGCCTGGGGTTCTGCCTGCGCCTCGCGGTTCGGCAGCAGCTTGCTGATGTCGGTTACCTGACACGCGCTGGCGACCAGTCCGACGGTTTTCAGCAGCTGCTCCATCTCGGGCACGCCGCTTTCACCGAGATGCCCGGTGAGCAGCTCGCGAATCGCCAGCAGACGTTCATTAATGACGATAACCGCGGCGGTTCCCGGCTGGTCGCCGCGGGCCAGCTCGTCAATCAGCCGTGGACGGCCGCCGGGATAGTCCGGACATTCCGTTTTGCTGCCGTCCAGCAGGGCCTGGGCATCCCGGAGCGAAATTTCATCGCCGTTTGAACGCAGAAGCGAGGCGTTTCGCACGGCGACGGTGAGGTCGGATTTATCGCTCAACCCCGCCAGGGCGTTAATGCGATAGAACGGATCGGTTTCGCCATACTCTTCCAGCAGCGGATAGAGCGTCTCCCAGTAACGGGCGATCGCCTCCTGCACCAGCAACAATCCGTCCGCGTAGCCCGCAAGCCCGCGGCGGCGCGTCCAGGCATGGGTTAACGCCAGCAGTACTCGAAGATCTTTGGTGCGGGTCAGCAGGCTGGTGGCGTATTTTTCCACCGTGTTCCAGTCAGCGGGCTCTGCCGGGATAATGGTGTCGCCAAACTGCTGTTCCGCTTTGCCCTGACTGGCCTGATTCATGATCTGGAAGTCGGCGTCGTACTCCAGGTTTTCGCCGCAGGGTTTTTCGGGGCTTATTGGCGCGAGAAATTCTTCAATATTCATGAGATCCCTGCTTATTCAAACATGGGCGGATAAAGACCGTGACGCCCCGGACGGGCGCCCCCTGCCGGGTCGAACAGCAGGGTGAAAAGCTGCCCGGTAAAGTTACCGCTGTGCACGTGGGTGTACAGCGGGTAGCCGTCGCAGCGGTTGGTCCACCAGTAGCTGGTCTGGCGCAGCGGATCGAAACACTCGGCCGCCTGAGGCCAGCCCAGCGTGCTCTGGCCGTCCTCGTCATAGCCAATCACATCAAGGATGTCGGAACGCTTTTGCGGCTCGACGGGCTGCGGCGGCGGGATGGTCATCAGCATCTCATCCAGCTGCGAGGCTGAAAAACTGTTGCGCACCGCGTGCAGCCCCAGGCGCCCAATCTGCTGGTACCAGCTTTCGGCCTGGCTGAGCAGGCTGGTCGACCACTCTGACGGGGCGAAGCTCAGCTGAAGGCAAACCGGATACTGGCGGCCAACGCTGTCGCGGCCGGGCAGCAGGCAGCCCATCTGGATCATCTGGCTTCCCAGCATCGGCGGTACCACAAAATTCCAGACTGGCGCTTTGTGAAACTGGCGCTCGCCGCTGCGCTGCTCTTCCTGCTGCCAGGCCAGCAGACCGACCTGGAACCAGTGTGACCACTGGCGCTGTAAAGTGTCAGGAAAGCGACGCTGCAAAAAATCTCCGGCGCTGGGTAACTTGCCATACCAGCTGTAGCGGTTCATCGCAGGGGTATTCGTCATACGGCTGTCCTTGCGGTTATGGGCATGAGAAACGGGGAAGCTGGAACGGGTTACGAATGCTGTTTGGCGCAAACTCCAGCGTGACCTGATGTCCGTCGACGTTGAAGGTGGCCTGACGGCTCAGGCTACCCGCGCCCGGGCTGGTGCTCGCTTTATCAAAGAAGCGGTTGAGCGCCCAGGCGCCGTTGGTGACCAGCGTCGCCGTGCTGCCGTTCGCCAGCCCCAGCTGCATGCGTACCTGGTTGGTGCCGCCCGGCCCCGGCCAGTTCATGATCTGCACGGCCTGCGGGCCGTGGCTGTAGCGCAGCAGCTGGCCGTCGACGTCCAGCGTCAGGTTCAGAATGGAGTTATCCATTCGCACGGTGCGAACCGTCACCTTGAAGGACGGCGTCGTGGCGCCATTAGCAAAGAAAGCGTCGCGAATCGACTGGGCCTGCTGGAACGGTCTCAGCAGCCCTTCGCTTCCCGGCAGCGTTTTACCATCGATGCCCGGCATAAAGCGCCAGTTTGCCTGCGTGGTATCCACTTTATTGGTCAGATTGTCGCGGAAGAAAGCGTCCATCAGCCCGGTTCCCGGCGCAAACATGCGCGCGAGATCGTCGGGGGTGACCTCGGTGCTGGCGCTGCGCACCAGCGGGTAACGGCCGGCAATCGCCTGACGGCAGAAACCGCCCACCTCAACGTTAATCCGCTTCCGCACGTTTTCGAGGTCGCGGCGCTGGGTATCGCTGCTGGCGCCCACCGCCATATTGCTGAACATGGTTTGCAGCCCTCCCGGCAGGCGACCGGCGCTGGCCTGCAGGCGGCTGATCGCCTCTCCGCCCGGTGCCGGCATGCCGCTGTTGGCCGCGTCCTGAACCGCAGTCAGGTAGCGATAGAGCTCATCCACCTGCTTGAGAAAATCATCAAACACGATGGTCTTCCCGCCCTTCTCCAGCGGCTGCGCCAGCTCAATCATCGGTGCGTAGTGGTCGGTGACCAGCTGTTCCGGTGCCTGGGTGACCACGGCGGCCTGGGTTGGCGCAGCGTCATTGTTGCTGAACAGCGCTTCCAGCGTGCGGGTGGCGCGGTTGCTCTGCGCCTGCGCTTTATCCGCATCTTCCGGCGCTGGCGCATTGCGTGACAGCGTCAGGACCTGGCTCAGGTTCTGCACCAGACGGCGCAGCGGCGAGTTTGCGCCGGAGAGCAGGCGCGCGGTGTTGATGCGCTGGGAAAGATCGGCGCTGTTATTGAGCTGAATGTCGGCGAGGAAGCGATCCCAGTTAGCGATAAAGTCGCGCATGTAGAGCTGGCGCACGGCGTTATCGATCTGCTGTTTATCCTCCTGCGCCGTCGCGGCCCCCAGCACCCAGGCGTCGTCCTCGTGCAGGGCGGAGGTTACGCTGTCAATCTGGCCGTTAAAGCTTTTCCAGTAACCGTCCGGCGTATACAGACCCGGCACGCCTTCGCTCACCGGCTTGCCGCTTTTGCGTGAAAACACCAGCTCGCTCTGCGGTCCGCCCAGGTCGGAAAGGGAGACCGGCTTGAGGTTGTCATCATGTTCCAGCAGGCGTTTGAGACGACCGTAAACGCGCGTGGAGAGCGGCTGCTGATTGATCATCGCTCTTTCGCGGGCCACCAGAGATTCATCCTGCGCGTACGGTGAGGCCTGAATTTTCGGTTCCAGCAGCTGCGTCAGGTGCCATTCAAGCTGCTGCAGCTGCGCCTTCGTGACGTTCTGCGGAAGATTTCGCTGCAGGTTGAGCATCACCCACGAATGCAGGAATTTACCGTCGTAGTGCTTTGGCTGATACAGCATCTGATAGGCTTTCAGCGCTTCATAGCTGTATTCCACGTCGCTGCCGTTGTCGTTGCGCAGCCAGGTGGTGATGTGCATGGCAACGGCAGGCAACAGCATCTGATCCAGCGCTTTCTGGTACAGCGACTGCGAGGCATCGCTGACGTCATCCCCGCGATAGAGTCCCATACGGCGGGATACGGGCGGATCGTTGACATCAAACGCGTCGCTTTTCGGCAGGTCAACCAGACCGTTCAGCAGCGGCAGCAGATCGAACAGGTCACGCTGGGTCTGGTTCTGCAGCGCCTTGCTCTGCTGATCCAGCAGCGGCACCTTCGCATCCACCTCTTCCAGATAGGCCTTGTTTTTGGCATAGCTGGTCAGCCACAGACCGCCGAGGATCACCAGCAGGGCCAGCAGCGCCGCGTAGCCGGACCAGGTCACCGCCCGGTTGCGCAGCTCCCACCAGCGGTTTTCGCCCGCGATCCCGGCTTCCTGGAAGATGACGTTTTGCAGGAGGTTCTTAATGAAGAAACTCTGACCTTTTGCCCCCGGGATCGGCGCTTCTTTGCTGACCGAATCCCAGTTATCCGCCTCTCCCCCTTCCGGTAGCGACAGCGCGCGGTTCAGTTCGCCCATCACGCGGTCGAACGGCATACCTTCCTGCGTCCCGCTGGCGAAGTAGATCCCGCGCGGAGAGAACTCGGTTTCGAAGTTGGAGCGGGCGAAGACCGTGCTCAGGTAGTCCGCCAGCAGCGGACGCAGCGCGGCGAACTCCTGCGGGAAGAGATACGCTTCGGCGCGGGTTTTCGCGTCATGCTCTTTCAGCATGGTTTCCGGCAGCCCGGCATCGAGGCGCTGCTGCAGCAGGGAAAACTCCTGCTGGAAGTTGCCCATCAGGTCGTAATCGGCGTGTTTGGTTTGCTCCCACGGCAGGGTAAAGCCCCAGATCTGGTCGCGCTGCGCTTTGTCGTAGTCGGCAAACCAGGCGCGGAAGCCTTTAAGCAGGTCGGCCTTGGTCACCATCACGTAGACAGGGAAGCGAATACCCAGCTGTTCATGCAGCTCGGACAGACGCTGGCGCAGGTTTACCGCCTGCTGGCGGGACGCCTCGGCGGACTGGGTGAGCAGGTCAGAAATGCTGATGGTGATGATGACGCCGTTAATCGGCTGGCGGCGGCGATACTTACGCAACAGGTTGATGAACTCCAGCCATTCGCCGGCGTCCTGTACCTGCTCGCTCTCCTGGGTGGTATAGCGGCCCGCCGTGTCCAGCAGCACCGCCTCATTGGTAAACCACCAGTCGCAGTTACGCGTGCCGCCAATGCCCCGCAGCGCGGTTTTACCGAAGCGATCCGCCAGCGGGAACTGCAGCCCGGAGTTAACCAGCGCCGTGGTTTTACCGGAGCCCGGCGCGCCGATAATGACGTACCACGGCAGCTGATAGAGATATTGCGTGCTGAAGCGCTGCGTCCACTGGGCGCCCTGGCCCGCCTTGCTGAAGTGCGCTTTTTTCAGCATCTGCGCGGCTTCATCAAAGCGGCTGGCGAGGATCTGCTCCTCGCTGTTCAGCCGCTTCTGCGGATCCGCCGCTTCCGGGCTGGCGGTGTTCTCTTTGAGCTTGTCCATCAGCTTGCGGTTCAGCCAGGCATTGTACAGGCGCGGCAGAATGTGGCCCTGCGCCCAGAGCAGATAGACCACGGCAATGCTGATAATGCGGTTCTGTTCAGACTCAAGCGGTCGGGTGTCCACGATGGACAACAGGGGACCAATCATCCAGATCACCGCCGCAAGCGCCGTTACGCCGAGGAAGCTCCACAGAATGCGGTTGGTCAAGATGGAAAGAAGTGTAGTCAGCATCCTTAGTTTCCTTGCGGCAATCCGTTCAGCTCGGCCTGAGTGTTTTCAGGCGACACCAGCAGAGTAATTTCCACACGGCGGTTACGGGCGCGGTTTTCAGGCGTCGTGTTCGGCGCCACCGGGTTAATCTCGCCCCGCCCTTCCGCTTTCACGCGGCCAGGCTGAGAGAGGCTTCCCTGCAGCATTTTCTGTACCGAGCGGGCGCGTTCCAGAGAGAGTTCATAGTTCGAGGCAAAGCGCGCGCTGCGGATCGGCACGTTGTCGCTGTAGCCCACCACCAGAATTTTGCCGCTGACGTTATTCATCGCCTGCGCAATGCGGTTGATGACCGGTTCATAGCGGTCACGCACGACGGTAGAGGCAGAGGCAAACAGCCCGTCGCCCTTCAGGATAACGACGCTGCGGTCCGCTTCGTCTTTCACCGCGACCAGGCCAGCCTCGATTTCAGGCTTCAGGAAGCCGCGCAGGTTCAGCACCGCTGGAAGCTGACGGGCCGGCTGCTGAATAGTGGTTTCCGGCAGCTGGGACTGATAAATCTTCGCCAGCACCGGGTTGGTGTTATCGCCAAGCCGCCAGTTAAGCACGATATAAAACAGACAGGCGATAAACCCGGCCAGCGCCACGCAGGCCCACAGGGGAACCATCGGCCGCCAGAGCTTGCGCAGCACCGGACGATCTTCCGGATGGGGAGAAAGCGGCGGCGGATAGCTGCCGCGCACGCCGCGGATCATCTGCCACAGCCGCTGCTTGATGGTTTCAAGCTGTGTGCGGCCATTATCCAGTACCCGATAGCGTCCTTCGAAGCCCAGCAGCAGGCAGTAGTTGATCATCTCCAGCAGCAGAATATGCTCGCGCGGGTTCTGCGACAGGCGCGCCAGCAGCTGGAAGAACTTCTCACCGCCCCAGGTTTCGTTATGGAAGGTCACCAGCAGACCGTTGCTTGACCAGACGCCGCTGCTGCCCCAGGGGGTGAGCGCGGCGGCCTCATCGAGCGCCGTACACAGGCAGTAACGCGCCCCGACGATCACTTCGTAGGGCAGCCCCGCCTGCTGGCAGCGGACTTCGAAACGGCGAATCTCATCGATCAGGCGCTGGCGTAACGCCACCTGATCGTCATGGGAGACCGAATGACGGATCTGCGGAATCGCGTTGAGCAGCGGATTGGCGGCCGCCACCAGCTGATTGTTGCTACTGGCTCCGGTAAACGCGGCATCACTGCCGGTGTCCTGTCGTTCCTGCATATTAAGCGCTCGCTTTATTATTCTGTCGGGCTACGGATGGCCCAAAACTCCATATCCAGCCCCGGGAACTCCCCTGCAAGATGCAGGGCGAATGCGCCGGACTTATCCATCTCGTGCCACAGCTCGCTGCCCTTCTCCAGTTCAAAGTAGCTGTAGCCGGCATGCCACGGGATCTGCGGCGGCGCGACCGGCATGGCGCGCAGCATAATGCCCGGCAGCTGAAGCTGAACCAGATCGCGGATTTTCGAGACCGGCGCGACCTTCATCTGCGCCGGGAAATGGGTTTGCAGGTGTTCGCCTGGCACATTGGCTTTTACCGCCAGCACGAACCCGAACTCGCGCACCATGCTGGTTTCAGGCACCGTGGCGATGTTCAGGCCGTGAGAGCGTTCGTTAAGCGGCAGCTGGATCGCGTGGTCTTCCATCACCAGCGACAGTCCCTGACGCAGCATCAGCATCAGCTTGCTGAAGCAGTTTGCCAGATCGTCATGATCGTAAATCGGCAGCACGCTTTCGGCGGTACGCTGCGACGTCCAGGTGGCTAGCTCGGTCGCAAACGGCAGCCAGCTGCGCCAGAGCGTTTCCGGATGCAGCAGCGGGAGGGTTTTTAAATGAGATACTTCGCCCAGATGACGGTTAACCAGCGACAGCAGCGTGAACTCAATCAGTTCGGAGGTGTTAAAGCGGCCAGGCTGGCGCAGACGACCGCCAATTTGCTGGCTGCGCTGGACCAGCAGACCGTGCAGATCGTTGATCATGCTGTAGATCTGCGGGCTGTTGTTGGCGTTGAGCATCGGCGGGATGTAGCTGTTGTCGAGCCGCACGTGGTTGTCGTTACGTTTCTCCGTCACAAACGCCACGCCGATGGCGGTCCATTCCGCCGTGAGGTCTTTTTCCAGCATCAGGGTCAGACGCAGGCGGCCAAACTGGACGGTGGCATCCCCCACCGACATGGCGTTGTCGTCTTCCACCTCTTGCTCGAAAGCGATGAAGCGCGCCAGCGAGGCCGGCTCTTCGCTAAAAACCACCTCTTCTCTCTCGCCGCGACGAACAGGCAGCGCGAGCACCACCTTTTCGTTGGTGAGGTTGTCAGGAATTTTCAGCGGTACAGGACCGTTGCGCCCGTTACGCACCTGGAAAAAGGTGCCGTCCGGCAGCAGGCCACTGCAGTAGCTCAGGGCAATGCATCCCTGACGAAGCATCGCTTCATCCAGTTCCACGTCAAGAAAGCCCCAGAGATATGACCGCTGTAGCGCGCCCCATTCACGAACATGGTTGAGCAGATAGCTTTCAGTCCGCTGAAAATGGTGTGGACGCAGGAACATGCCTTCGGTCCAGACGACCTTTTCTGCTTTCGTCATGATGATGTGTTTCCTGTGTTGAAGCGCGTTACTGGCTGATGACCCGAATGCCGTTCACGTCGAGAAAAACGTTGGCCTGAAGTTCATCCGCGGACCATTTCCAGAACTGGTAGATATGATTTTCGCCAGGCACAGGCAAAGGGAGTGAAACGCGCCATTTTTTGCCATCCAGCATCTGATACTCCGCCATCACGCCGATGTAGCGGGCCTCCGGAGAGCTTTGCCCGGTGAGGGTTTTGGACAGCTGTCCCGGCATCAGGAAGAACACGTCGCTGTTCAGCAGATTCGCGCCAAGCGTGGCTGACGCGTTGTTCTGCAGGGAGTAGAAGTCGCTGGACATGAAATCCGCATCGGATTTCAGCAGCAGCACCCGGACCTTAAGCGGCGCAGATTCATTGATTTGTGGATGAGCCTGAAACTGCAGATTGTAGCGGGAGGGGTCGCTGTGTGAAGACGACGTACAACCACTGACCAGGGCGAAAATCACCGCGTAAAAGAATAACCACAGCTTATGAAAATTTTTATTATTCATAAAAATGCGCTCATGAAAGCCGTTTAGTTCAGGATCCAGGTACCGTTAGCACTGTCTTTGCAGGCTTTGCTGTTGCCGTCGACGTCGACACAGGTCGCTTTTTTACGCGCCTTCGGACGAATGGCCTGTTTACGCACGGCGGCGTCGTACAGGTCGGCCTTGATCACGGCGCGCATCGGGACGTAACCAATCAGCTGATCGTTACCTTCATCGGCAAGCGCCATCCAGTAGTGTTCAACCTGACCCAGCACCACGTACGTTTTTCCGGTGTCGAGAGTACGGATAACTTTGCCGCCGAAGTCAGGACGGCTCATCAGGGAGGCCGGATACATGGCGCGATACGGTTCGTTGACCGGGTTGAACTCCGCCGGTGGCGTCACAGCGTGACGGTGGGTTAAGGTCACGCCGTTGACCTGGCTAGTCTCGATCGTATCGTCGTTGATCACAGGTTTCTGCGGCGCTTTACAGCCCGCCACCGCCATTACAAACAGAAGTGAAAACAGTACGCGCATTTTCATATGCTTTTCCGTAGCGATATTTCGATGATGAAGATAAGGGGGTGAAGTTTGACTTAGGTGCTATTGTTAAAATAGCCAGGATATTTTCGGGGCGTTACTATTTTAAGGGCATAGCTACCGCACGAGCCCTTCAGAATAAGGCCCAGTGTCTTCCTGACATATTTTGACAAACGGTAAACAAGTTTACATGAGCTTCGTCTCAATTCAATATTTACCGCTACGTAACTGTTGGTAAATGAAGCAGTCGGAAAATTATAGGATTAATCCTATGAAAAAAACCCGATACGACCTACACGCTGTTATTTTTCCACCGCACTACCAATCATGTTGTTGTATTACAAAGAAAAATAACAAAAGAGAACCACTTTCATTAACGCAATACTGCTATTATCGCCACTACCATAATTAGTAGAATTCGCGTATTGGTGAGGTCAGCAGAATATATGAACATGAATTATTTGTTGCACTAACAGGGTATCTTTAATATTAATCGTAATTTACGCTTAGAATAGTTCCGTATCCTCCATTCCGCGTGGCGTTAATTTCACGACTCAAAATAACTTTATATTTCGCGTTGCGACAATTACCCGGTCAGGCCTGAATTTTAATCGTCAATCATTAAGCCTGAGTTAACCATCCTGACATTATCGCAGCAGAAAATGCTCGCAATAGCCCGCCAGCTGCGAACATAGTTTATTGCTGCCGCCCACAGGCTTCATTCGAAACTTTATTGCTGCTACATCCTCTCCTGCTCGTCCCATCTATCTTGCCTACCGTTTGATAGATAAGATTTATTATTAAAATGATAAAATTTCGTTATAATTTCTTTAAATGTTTAAGCATCAGATCCAATAAATCACTGTAATAAAACGAATTTAAGATAAAGCATTTTTCCACGCCGCATGCGCGTAGCCATCCGGTCGTCATTGCTTTCGCTTATTGTCTTGTACAGCGCTTTTACGGGTTCAGACGTTGTGTGACCGAACAAATCAGGAGTGGGTATGAATAAGAAAAGACGCTCGGTGCCGGGTATCAGACACTATGACGGTCCTGCCGGAGGCTGGGGGGCGTTAAAAGCGACGGCTATCGCGGTGCGTACCCAAATGGATACCTTTGATGCTTCCGCCACGCTGCTGCGCACCAACCAGCCTGACGGTTTTGACTGCCCGGGCTGCGCGTGGCCGGATAAAGAACACAAGTCGACGTTCCAGTTCTGTGAGAACGGCGCCAAAGCCGTGACCTGGGAAGCCACCAGCAAACGCGTTACCCCCGCGTTTCTGGCCGAAAACAGCGTCTCCTCGCTGCTGGCAAAATCGGACTTCGAACTGGAAGGCTACGGTCGACTGACGTATCCCCTGCGCTATGATCGGGCAAGCGATACCTTCCGGCCCGTCGACTGGGAAGAGGCGTTTCAACGCATCGGCGAAGTATTGCGCGGGCTCGAACCGGACCAGGTCGAGTTCTATACCTCCGGACGCGCCTCTAACGAAGCGGCGTATCTTTTCCAGCTCTTCGCCCGCGAATACGGCACCAATAACTTCCCCGACTGCTCGAATATGTGCCACGAGGCCACCAGCGTCGGTCTGCCGCGTTCGATTGGCATCGGGAAAGGCACAGTCTCGCTGGACGACTTTGATAAGACCGAGCTGGTGATCTCCATCGGCCACAACCCCGGCACCAACCATCCGCGAATGATGGGGACGCTCCACGAGCTGGCCCGTCGCAACGTGCCGATTATCGTCTTTAACCCGCTGCGCGAACGCGCCCTCGAACGCTTCGCCGACCCGCAAAGCGTGATTGAAATGGCGACCTACGGCTCAACGGATATCGCCTCGACCTATTTCCAGGTGAAGGCCGGGGGCGATGCCGCCGCGCTGAAAGGCATTGCCAAACATCTGCTGGAAATGGAGGCCGAACGCGGTGACGTGCTCGACCATGCGTTTATTGCCGAACACACCCAGGGCATTGAGGACTTCACCGCCGATATCGCGCAAACCCGCTGGGACGAGATCGAGCGCGAGTCGGGCCTGAACCAGGCGGCGCTCCAAAAGGTGGCCGATGCCTATGCGAAATCAAATGCCACCATCATTACCTACGGAATGGGCATTACCCAGCACAATAAAGGTACGGCAAACGTCCGCCTGATCGCCGATCTGCTGCTGCTGCGCGGGAATATCGGCAAGCCCGGCGCGGGTATCTGCCCCCTGCGCGGCCACTCTAACGTTCAGGGAAACCGCACCGTCGGGATTAGCGAGAAGCCAACCCCGGCCTTCCTGAACCGTCTGAAGGACGTTTTCGGCTTTGAGCCGCCGTCTCACCACGGACACGATGCGGTGCAGGCCACGCAGGCGATGATCGACGGCCGCGCGAAGGCGCTCATCTGCCTAGGGGGTAATTTTGCCGTCGCGATGCCCGATCACGAGCGGGGTTTTCCGGCGATGGGTAACCTGGATTTGAGCGTGCACGTCGGGACCAAGCTCAACCGCACTCATCTTCTGGTGGGCAAAGAGACCTTTATCTTTCCGTGCCTCGGCCGCACCGAGCTGGATCTCCAGGCCACCGGCCGTCAGTCCATTACCGTCGAAGATTCCATGTCGATGGTGCACGCCTCGTCCGGCAAGCTGAAGCCCGCCTCGCCGTTGCTTCGGTCAGAACCGGCTATCGTCGCCGGCATGGCGAAAGCCACGCTGCCGGAAACCCGCGTGGACTGGCTAACGCTGGTTGAGGATTACGACCGCATCCGCGATCTGATCGAGCAGACCATTCCGGGCTTTGAGAACTACAACGCGCGGATCCGCGTTCCCGGCGGCTTTCGCATGCCGCTGCCGCCGACGCAGCGCATCTGGCCAACGGCGACGGGGAAAGCGATGTTCTCGGTGTTCGACGGCGTTCACGAGAACGCCAGCGGCGAAGGTGAGCACGTTCTGCGCCTGATCACGCTGCGCAGCCACGACCAGTACAACACCACCATTTACGCGCTGGACGACCGCTACCGCGGCGTGTTTGGCCGCCGCGACGTGCTGTTTATGAACGAAGATGATATGGCGCAGTCAGGCCTGGAACACGGCGACCGCGTGGATATCGAAACCGCCCTCCCCGGCAGCGTCCAGCGTCTGAAGGACATTACCGTGGTGGCGTACAGCATCGCGCCGGGCACCGTCGGCGCCTATTATCCGGAGGCCAACGTGCTGGTGCCGCTTGATTATCTGGATAAGGACAGCGGTACGCCGTCGTATAAATCCGTTCCGGTTCGCATCACCCTGCGCTCGAAAGAGATCCGCATGCTGTAAGGCTGCTCGCGCAGAGATAATGATGGATATTAAACAGTTAAAATATTTAATCGCGCTAGACGAGACCCGCCACTTTGGTAAAGCGGCCTCGCAGTGCAACGTCACCCAGCCGACCCTCTCCATGCGCATCCGCAGCCTGGAAGAGGAGCTGGGGCTGGTGCTGATTGTGCGCGGGCAGCGCTTTGAAGGGTTTACGCCGGAGGGGGAACGCATCCTCGCGTGGGCCCGCGCCCTGCTTGCCGCGCACGACGGGTTACAGACGGAAGCCGCGCTGTGCAAAGGCCAGGTGGTGGGTGAATTACGTCTCGGGATGGTGCCGCTGGCGAGCGTGGATCCGATGATCTTTATTCGCCTGCTGACGCAAAAATACCCGGAGCTGACCTACAGCCTCTATTCCATGTCCTCCGCGCAGATTGCCGACGGCGTCAGCCGCAATCAGCTTGAGCTGGGAATTTGCTACCTCAACAGCATCGACACCAGCCTGTTTGACGTTATCCAGCTGCCAAAAACCAAGATGGGCCTGCTGCACGACGTCCGCCATTTTCAGCTCGGCCAGGCAACGCTGACCTGGTACGATCTGACGGATTTTCCGCTGGGCTTCCTGACCAAAGGGATGCATTACCGGGCGCATATGGAGGCCAGCTTTAAATCTGCAGGCATCGAACCGACGTCCGTTTTCGAGAGCGACTCGACGTTCCAGATCATTCAGGCGGTTCAGAGCGGCGTGTGCTGCGCCGTCATGCCGCTGAACAACGGGCTGGAGGCACTGAACAGCAACTTCAGGATTGTCCCCATCGCCGACGCGAACATTGAGGCTCCCGTCGGCCTGATTATGCGCGGGCAGAAGCCCGTCTCCTCGCTGGCGCTGCGCTGCTTTACCGACGCGCAGGAGATTTATCACGCGGACAATGAGGCGTAGGCCTCGCGCGTCACCACGCTAAAACCGTCGATCAGCACCGCGTCGCGCATCTCCCGGTATTCCGGCGCATCCACCAGCTCGCGGAGCGCATCGCGAATGGCGTCAAGCGTTTCAGGCGAGGTGTTATGCGAGGTGATCAGCGGCAGTCCGGGCGTCAGCGGGGTGCGGTCAATGACCGCCAGCCCCGCAAGCCGTTCCGGCTCATGGCGCTGCAGCAGAGCCCAGGTCACACAGTCGATGGCTGCAATATCCCCCGCCCCGCGCTTCACATCTATCAGCGACTGGCGATGGCTACCGCTAAAGGACGTTTGCGCGAAAAAGGGACCACCGCTCGCCAGGGGAGCCACTTTTTTTCGCAGCGCATTGTAGCCGGACTGGGAATCCGGGGAGTTACAGACCGCACGACGTCCGCGAAAATCCGCCAGCGTGAGGTGCCGATCCTCCTCGCGCACCGCCAGAAAGCTGCGGTACTGGATCCCTTCGCAGCCCGGTGCCGCGTAGTGAAAACAGCCGACCACCTGCACGTCCGGGAGCAGCGTGACCAGCGGATAACCGCAGGTCTGGCTGAGGATAAGCGCAGGCTGTTGCCAGTGGGTCAGCAGATCGGACTCCGGCCAGCTGGGGTCACGATCGACGGTCACACCACGCGCGGCCAGCAGCCCCTTTACCGCCAGCCAGAGCGCGCGGGTGTCGGCGCGATCCACGGCATACATGGGAAATGCCAGCAGGTTACTCATACCCTTCCCCCTGTTGTTTTGCGGGATGAACGGTGACGTCAACGGGCCTGACCCAGAACTGACGCAGCCATTCACCATAGCCCCTGACGAGAAAACCGTGGTTTCGCCGCTGGTACGCCTCCCGGTTTTGCTCGTAGATGGCCTTCAGCCCGTACCAGGGAACGCCCGGCAGATCGTGATGTACTGAATGGTAGTTGAGATTCAAAAACAGCACCCGCCAGAACAGCCCCGCCTCATTAATAACGGAGCGCGCCAGCGGATCGTCCGCCGCGCGATGTTCGAAAAACGATCGGACCTTGGTCAGCGCCAGCGCCGGATAGCTGACCGCCAGCACAAACCAGACGGGTGAAAAACCGGTACGCGTCATCCAGGCGAAGAGCGCCACCAGCAGCAAAACGTGAACCAGCCACATCGCCATCGCCCGCAGGTGAAGGTGGCGAAATGCCGTCACGGCGCTGCCCAGCGTCTGCAGGATATCCAGCAGCGGGGCCAGCACCAGCCGCCCGGCGAAGGTATTTCGGGCGCGGATCGTACGCTTCTGCCAGGGGGAAAAGCGCGCCCAGCTCTCGTCGGTAAAATAGTATGACTCCGGGTCATCCACCGGATGGGTCAGGCTATGGTGCCGATGATGGGCGAGATGGGAGTCCCGATACAGGCCATACGGATACCAGACCGCCAGCGGGAGCGTGCCAAACAGCTGGTTGAGCCAGGCAAAACGCGTGGGGTGTCCGTGGATCAGCTCATGCTGCAGCGACATGTACCAGGCGGTAAACCAGATGAGCAGCAGCGTGGCGGGCAGCAGGCCGAGCGTTTGCCAAAACGCCAGCGTGGCAAACCAGCCTGCATAAATCGTGAACATTACCAGCCAGGTAGGCAGTTCGCTTCGCCATAAAAAACCCGATGCGAGATGGCGGATTTGTTCGCGTTGTTGCGGATGTAAATAGAGGGAGCTTCGTTGACTCATTCCTTCAGACGCCGTTTCGCCAGAGACAGAGCCCTGAAGATCGGGGATTACGCCTGAAATAACAAAGAACTTAAATCGCTTTGCTTTGCCAGAAACGTGGGGGTCATGCGTTTCTTGACTTATTCTGTAATAAAGGTACTTTTCAGGACATGAAGAAGATCCTGATTATTGTTCCCGACGGCGGCATGCTGTTTGAAGCCGCCGGTATCGCCGATATTCTGATGCAGGCCAACCGGCTGCATCCGGAAGGGCTTGCGCAGCCCCGCTACCGGATTATCATCGCCACCACGCAGCCTCACCAGGTGATTCACGGCCAGTCCGGCCTGAATCTGCTGGCGGACTATCGTCTGCCGGAGCTGGATCCGCGCGAACCGCTGGACACCATTATCATCACCGGACGCGGCATGAACGAGCAGGAGAGCACGGCGGTGGTGGACTGGCTGCACCTCGCTGCGCCGCACGCCCGGCGGGTAGCCTCTATCTGCGGCGGCGCGATGCTGCTGGCCCAGACCGGCCTGCTGGACGGTCGCCGCGCCACCACCCACTGGCGGCTGCTGGAGACGATGCAAGCCCAGTACCCGTCAATCCAGGTCGAAGGCGGCCCGCTGTATATTCAGGATGGCCCCATCTGGACCTCCGGCGGCGTGAGTTCCGGGTTCGATCTGACCCTGGCGCTGGTGGAAGACGACTACGGATTTACCCTCGCCCGCGACGTGGCGCAGGATATGGTGATGTATCTGCGCCGTCCCGGCGGCCAGCTGCAGTTCAGCCGTTACAGCCTGCAGCAGCCCGGCGCATCCGGTCCGATAAGCGAACTGCAAACCTGGATCCTGCAAAACCTGACCGCCGACCTGTGCGTGGAAAATCTGGCCGAGAAAGCGGCAATGAGCCCGCGTAATTTCACCCGCGTGTTTACCCGCGACGCGGGAGTTTCTCCGGCCCGCTACGTGACCGAAGCGCGTCTGGCCGCGGCCCGCCAGCTGCTTGAGCAGACCTATGACTCCCTTGAGCGCGTTGCCGAGCAAAGCGGGTTTGGCACCAGCATTAACCTGCGCCGCATCTTTGAGAAACAGCTTCACCTCACGCCCGGCGAGTACCGCCAGCGCTTTCACTGCCGCAAAATGGCGTAATATGATCCTTTTTTGTCGTTTACGCCAACCGGCCCGACGCCTACAGTGACTCCAGACAACAGAGATAAGGAGTGCACCATGGTTAAGGTCGGTATTAACGGTTTCGGCCGTATCGGACGTAATTTCCTGCGCGCGGCGCTGGGCAACCCGGATCTGCAGATTGTGGCCATTAACGATCTGACGGACAGTAAAACCATCGCCCACCTGCTGAAACATGATTCCCTTCTGGGCACGCTTCCCGCGCCCGTTGAAGCGGCAGACGGCACGATGCAGGTAGACGGGCAGCGAATCGCCGTATTTAGCGAACGCGATCCGGCGAATATCCCGTGGCGTGACGTCGGCGTTGACGTGGTGATTGAGGCCACCGGCTTCTTTACCGAGCGGGAAAAAGCGGCGGTGCATATCACCCACGGCGGCGCCAAGCGCGTCATCATTTCCGCCCCCGGGAAGAACGACGACCTGACGATTGTGATGGGGGTTAATCACGAGCAGTACGATCCAGCCCGTCACGCGGTGGTGAGTAACGGGAGTTGCACCACGAACGGCCTGGCGCCTGCCGCTCAGGTGCTGCATCAGCAGTTCGGGATTGAGCATGGCCTGATGAACACCACGCATGCCTACACCAACAGCCAGGCGCTGCACGATCAGCCGGAGAAAGACCTGCGCGGCGCGCGTGCGGCGGCGCTGTCGATTGTGCCTTACTCCAGCGGCGCGGCAAAAGCGCTGGGGAAAGTGATCCCATCCCTTGACGGCAAACTGACCGGGTACTCCCTGCGCGTACCGGTGCCGGTGGTGTCGATTGTAGATTTAACGGTAACGCTGAGCCGTAACGTGACCGCCGAAGAGGTGAACGAAGCGTTCCGCAACGCGGCCGCCAGCGGGCCACTGAAAGGTATTCTGGGCTATAGCGATGAACCGCTGGTCTCCAGCGATTATCAGGGCGACCCACGCTCCTCGATTATCGACGGGCTTTCCACGCTGGTGATTGGCGGGAACATGGTGAAGATCCTGGCGTGGTATGACAACGAGTGGGGCTTCTCAAACCGTCTGGTGGATCTGACAGTGTGGATGGATAAGAAAGGGCTGTAAGTCTTACCGTGAGGCCTGGTGGCGCTTGCGCTTACCCGGCCTACAAATTATGTCATCATCCAGTAATATCTCCCCATTCCTCGCTGAATATCTAATTCTCAATAATCTCAAGTTTATTTAACTCTTTCTAATTCATCGCATCAATTATAAAAACGCACCAATTAACTTAGAAAATAGGTTAATGTTTATTCTTTACTTTACGTTTAAAAGTGCGAGTCCGATCACTGTCCTTAGACGATAACGTAGACCATGATACACCCTGCACATAACAGGGCCATATTATGTATTATAGCAAGGAAATTATAGAAAGAATTGGATCCGATAAAGATCTCGCATTAAGGCTCGATCGTGCCGTGGCGGGGGTAAAGGATGGTGCCATCGAATATTTAAATAATCTTGGCGATGCGACCACGCGATTGCTTTATTATACCTCTTGCTTCACTGATAATTATCAGGATGTCTGTAAAAAATTGGGTTCGGAAGATTTGAGGTTTTTAGCAGGAGTCGCCGAGCTTGTTAAGCATAGAGATGTAATTTTTAGAATGGTAAGGATTTATATTGAAACGATGCTTCATAACAGATCCATTATTCAAAGAAAAATCATTCTCGAAAAATTAATACCATTTACAACAAACTATTCAGTAAAGCAAGTATCTAAGAACGGTTTGATTTATGCTGTCACGTCATACATCTGTTATGGTAATAAAATGAACGCGGCCGTAAAAAGTGCATTTATGAGAAAGGTTGGTTTGAGCACAGGAGGTGTAATTACCGTATTAAACCTTTACGCTATAGTTCAGCATGCGGCAGACAGCGCAAATACACTTAAAAAATTTCAGCCGTTATTTTACCATGCGCTGTATGTTGAAAAGCTGGAAATGATGTATTTCCTTATTGAACCGGTGATAATGAAAGCCGGTTATCTTAACTTAAACACTGCATCCGATAGCGAAATTGCTGATGCGCTGAATAGAATGATGCGATAATGTGGCAATCGATAAAAGCATTTTTGAAACAATTTTTAAAAAGTTTCTTACAAGACATTATGGATGATTTTTTTTGGTATGGCACTGGAATATTCGCCATCATTCTCGGTGCTGTCGTGGTGAGTTTTATAGAAAACGAAAAAATTGCACTACGAATCGTTGGGATTATTATATTAGTTGTGTACTTCATTGCATTTCGTTACAAAACAAAGGATCAATAAATGTCTACACCAGCACATATATGGTTTACTGACGAAAATAATGCTCCCGTATTAGGCGAGTGTTTAATGCCTACAAGATTGGGCTCTACCGAACTCAAATCGTTTAATCACTCCGTCTGGATCCCCACCAGTTCCAACACGGGAAAACTGACAGGAACGCGCCTTCATGTTCCCATTACCTTTGAAAAAGAAATAGATCGCATCACACCCCATCTTTTTCGTGCCGTATGTACAGGTAAAACCTTCAAAACGGCATTAATCAAAATGTATAAAATTGATGATGCCGGTATTGAGCGCGAATACTTCAATATCACTCTGGAAAACGTCAAAATAACTAGGATCTCGCCAGTATTGCACCCGCTCGGTATCGCAAGTGCGCATATGGAAGAAGTCGAACTCCGCTATGAATCGATTGAATGGAAATATTGCGACGGGAATATCATGTTTAAAGACACCTGGAATGAAAGAGCAACAGCATAGAACAATGAACGCCCGTTAAGTCCCTCTCCCAAAGGAGAGGGAAAAGGCTCACTCTGCTTTCACTTTCACGCCCATAAACACAATCACCATCGCCGTTACCAGCAAAAGACCGCTGCCCGCGAATACGCCGCTGGCACCGTTGAGGTCAAATACCGCCCCGCCCCCGGCCGCACCGGCACTGATTGCCAGCTGAATTGAGGCCACCAGCAGCCCGCCTGCACTTTCGGCTTCATCCGGAACGGTGGTAGCAAGCCAGGTTGACCAGCCCACCGGAACCAGACCAAATGCAAAGCCCCACAGCGCGACCAGGAACCCGTCCAGCATCGCCAGATGACCAAACGCCACCATCGTGAGCGCGAGAACGCCCATCGCAAACGGCACCAGCGCCAGCGTCAGGCGCAGATTACGAGCCAGCAGATGCCCTGCAACGGATGTGCCGACAAAGTTGGCGAGCCCAAAGCCCAGCAGGATCAGCGAAATGGTCTCCACGCTCGCCTGCCCCACCGTTTCCAGGAACGGGCGCAGGTAGGTAAAGAAGGCGAAATGGCCGCTGAAGATCAGGATGGTCGCCAGCATGCCGCCGATCATCCCCGGACGACGCAGCACGCGAAACAGCGTACTCAGGCTGCCGCTGCTCTCCGGCTTCATGGACGGCAGGACCCAGAGCTGCCACAGCAGCGCCAGCATGCTCGGTAGAATGCAGAGAACAAAGACGTTGCGCCAGCCGATCAGGCTGCCCAGATAGCTGCCCAGCGGCGCCGCGACCACCGTGGCTATCGATACGCTGGAGAAAATCACCGCCAGCGCCTTCGGCACTTTATCTGCCGGAACCAGACGCATCGTGGTCGCCGTCGACATCGCCCAGAATCCCCCGATGGCGATCCCCAGCAGCAGGCGGCCCATCAGCAGGACGTGCAGGTTGGGCGCAAAGGCCACCAGCAGGCTGGAGATAATTTGCAGCAACGAGAAAAACATCAGCACCCAGCGGCGGTCGATACTCTTGGTTGCCGGGGTGATCAGCAATCCGGTGACCAGCGCCACCAGCGCGGTAGCGGTGACGGCCTGCCCGGCCATTCCCTCACTCACGCCCAGGCTCGCGGCCATGGGCGTTAACAAACTCGCCGGCAGAAATTCTGCCGTAATCAAACCAAATACCCCCAGCCCCAGTGAATAGACGGCCCGCCAGGCGGGTTTTGCAGGCGCTACCGCCTCGCTCGCCGCGACACATGAACTCATCTGTTGATCTCCCGTTATAAAAATGTGACTACTGTCGCAAAAGAATAGAAGGTTCACCCTGGACGATCTATGACATATAATCTCCACTTATTGATTATTCGTCCGGAGTTGCGCCATGACCGTCCAGTCACCCGATCTGATCAGCGAACTTTTACGCGGCATGCGCCTGTCAGGGGTGAAATACCGGCGGATTGAAGCCAGCGCGCCGTTTGGCGTCGCCTTCCATCAGGCGCCCGGTAGGGCGCAGTTTCATTTCGTGAGCCACGGCAGCGCCCAGCTGCGGATGGAAAGCGGTGCGACGTTCGAACTGAGCAGCGGAGACGCCCTCTTTATTCCAGGCGGCAATTCCCATGCCCTACTCTCCGACGAGCGGGCCACCATTACCCCGGTCAGCGACTTTCCCAGCGAGCCTATCTGCAGCTCGGTGTGTGCCATCACCTGCGAGCCCTGCCCGGAAAGCGAGAACACCCTCATCTTTAGCGGGTGCATGGATTTTGAGCTGGGCGGGATGCAGCCGCTGATCAAGGCGATGCCGGAAGTGATGATGGTCAGCCGGCTGATGTCCACCTGGCCGGAGATCCACCCGCTGCTGGCGGCGATGGAGCGGGAATCCGTGGCGCGTCAGGCCGGGTACGCCGGGATCCTTGCGCGTCTGGCCGACGTGGTGGCGGCGTTAATCGTGCGCGGCTGGGTTGAAGGCGGGTGTGGTAAAGCCACCGGCTGGGTGCAGGTTCTGCGCGACCCGCGCCTGAGCCGGGCCATTTACGCCATGCACCAGCAGCCCGGCCTGAACTGGAGCGTGGCGGATCTGGCAAAAGAAGCGGGCACGTCCCGTTCCGTGTTCGCCGAACGGTTTCTGGCCGCGACGGGAACCACCCCGGCAAAATATCTCAGCGAGCTGAGAATGCGCCTGGCCATCCAGTACATTCGCCACGAAAATCAGCCGATTGAAACCGTCGCGCTGCGGCTGGGGTACGGCTCTCTGGCGGCGTTTAGCCGGGCATTTAAGCGCATCATTGGACATGCGCCGGGCACGCTGCGGGAAGCCAGCCAGACGCCGGAAGAGGTCTGACGGGTAGGCAATTATTAACGCGAAGCGGGCAATATTCGTCTAAGGTTTTCAGGTGATTGACAACAGCGGTCACGCTGTTTAGTGAAGACAGGAGACGAACTGATGATAAGACCTCGTACACTACGCCCCGCATTCTTGCCCCTTGCGTTAGGAGGCGCGCTGCTCGGCGTCGCGACTTGCGGTTATGCCGACGATAGCCCCGCAGCCCAGACAACCTCACCCGATATTTTGCTGGGCCCTCTGTTTAACGATGTGCAAAGCGCCAAACTGTTTCCCGATCAGAAAACCTTCGCGGATGCCGTCCCCAAAAGCGACCCGCTGATGATTCTGGCGGATTACCGGATGCAGCACACGCAGTCCAGCTTTGACTTACGCCACTTTGTCGAGATGAACTTTACGCTCCCTGCGGAAGGGGAAAAATATGTTCCGCCTGCTGGACAAAGTTTACGTGAGCACATTGACGATCTCTGGCCCGTGCTGACGCGCACCACGGATAAAGCCAGCAACAAATGGGATTCCCTGCTGCCGTTACCCAAACCTTACGTTGTGCCCGGCGGACGTTTCCGCGAGGTCTACTACTGGGACAGCTATTTCACCATGCTGGGCCTGGCAGAGAGCGAACATTGGGACAAAATCAGCGACATGGTGGATAACTTTGCGTATGAGATTGATACCTTCGGCCACATTCCCAACGGCAACCGCAGCTATTACCTGAGCCGCTCCCAGCCGCCGTTTTTCTCAATGATGGTTGAACTGCTGGCGACCCACGACAGCGATGCGCTGAAGAAGTACCGCCCGCAGATGGAGAAAGAGTATGCCTACTGGATGGACGGCGTCGACGGCCTTCAGCCCGGGCAGGCTAACAAACGCGTGGTAAAACTGGACGACGGCGCGATCCTCAACCGCTACTGGGACGATCGCGACACCCCGCGCCCGGAGTCCTGGCTTGACGACGTGAATACCGCCAAAAGTAACCCTAACCGGCCTGCGACCGAGATCTACCGTGATTTACGTTCCGCTGCGGCCTCGGGCTGGGACTTTAGCTCCCGCTGGATGGACGATCCGCAAAAGCTCGGCACCATCCGGACCACCAGCATTGTCCCCGTGGACCTGAACGCCCTGATGTTCAAGATGGAAAAACTGCTGGCCCGGGCAAGCCAGGAGAGTGGCGATGCCGCCAGCGCAAACAAGTATGAGGCGCTGGCCACCGCGCGCCAGAAAGCCATCGAGAGCCACCTGTGGAATGATAAAGAGGGCTGGTACGCCGATTACGATCTGAAGAGCAAGAAGGTACGCAATCAGCTCACGGCCGCAGCCCTGTTCCCGCTTTACGTGAAAGCGGCGGCGCAGGATCGTGCCGATAAAGTCGCCGCGGCAACTTCATCGCGCCTGTTGAAGGCGGGCGGTATTGCGACCACCACCGTAAACAGCGGCCAGCAGTGGGATGCGCCAAACGGCTGGGCTCCGCTGCAGTGGGTGGCGGCGGAAGGGTTGCAGAATTACGGCCAAGAGAAGGTCTCGATGGACGTGACCTGGCGCTTCCTGAAGAACGTTCAGCATACTTACGACCGCGAAAAGAAACTGGTCGAGAAGTATGACGTGTCGACAACCGGTACGGGCGGCGGCGGCGGAGAGTATCCGCTTCAGGACGGCTTTGGCTGGAGCAACGGCGTAACGCTGAAGATGCTGGATCGGGTCTGCCCGAAAGAGAAACCGTGCGACAGCGTGCCGGAGAATCAGCCTGCGGCGAATGATGAGGCTGCGCCGGTGAAAGCTGCGGCGCAGTAAGGGTATTGCCGGGTGGCGGCTACGCCTTACCCGGCCTACATTTTGAACTCACAGGGAGTTACTCAGAAACTATAACTCGCCCCTAACTGATACGTCCTGTCACGCCCAATCCAGCAGTTGGTCGCGTCGTAGCAGGTCAGCGTCTCTTTATTGGTGATATTCTGCGCGCTGGCTTTAAGCGTTAGCCCTGCCAGCGAGGGCAGGATTTCGCCCATCCGGTACGAGGCCGCCAGATCGTACTGCGTAGTGCCGCCCAGTTTTCCCGCATCGTTTGCCGGAGAGATTTCCATCGGCCCGGTGTAGCGTGCGCCAGCCCCCAGCATCAGTCCTTTCAGCGGCGTGTTGTCAAAGGTGTAATCCCCCCAGAGGTTGAAGGCATTCTCCGGCACCTGCGTTGGACGT
Source organism: Enterobacter cloacae complex sp. P16RS2 (assembly GCF_014982155.1). NCBI lineage: Bacteria > Pseudomonadati > Pseudomonadota > Gammaproteobacteria > Enterobacterales > Enterobacteriaceae > Enterobacter > Enterobacter cloacae complex sp. P16RS2. The sequence goes on from NZ_JADCKW010000003.1 coordinate 49,650, forward strand.
TTCCCTTTGTACTTGTCATCTTGCGTATTGATCGCGTGGGTGTAGGCATAGTTAGCAATCAGCGTCAGGCTGTCCGTCGGGCGGCTAATGGCGGAGAGTTCTGCCCCTTTGGATTCCACTTCCCCGGTCTGACGAAAGTTCAGGAAGCCCGGATCGGAGGTGACGACATTTTTCTGCCGGATGTTAAACACCGAGGCGGTAAATGTGGTGGCGTAGTCGGCCAGCAGATATTTCACCCCGCCCTCCACCTGCTTGCTGGTGGTCGGTTTGACGTCTTTCGCCACGAGCGTGCCCTGCGGTGAGACCGGCGCAAAACCTTCTGAATAGCTTATAAACGGCGACAGACCGTTATCGAAGGCGTAAAGCGCGCCCAGGCGTTTGGTGACGCGATCCTGCGACACCCAGGCTTTATCACCGTTTTGCAGGTAGTTGGTGGTGACGGAGCGGTAATCGTCGTAGCGCAGGCTGCCCAGCAGGTTGAGGCCGCCAAATTCAACCTGATCCTGCAGGTAGTAACCGTTCTGCTGATAGCTCAGACGGTTTTTCTGGGCGGTATACAGCCCTAATGCGCTTTCGCTGATTTGCGAATAGTCAGGATTGCGCATATCCATGCCCGGCGTGGTCGACGCGTAGCGATAGTGGAAATGGGAGTTCAGCTTCTGATAGTCAAACCCGGCCAGCAGGTGGTGTTGCCAGTCGCCCAGCGCAACGGTTTTGGTCACCTGGTTGTCAATGTTGAAGCTCTTTAGATCTTCATCGGTGGTGTAGGCAAAGCGGTTGAGCTGATAGACCTCGCTTCCCGTCCCTGTCGCATAGACGCTGCGCTGGTGGGTATCGACGTCGAAATAGCGCGCCTTCTGGTTAAAGCCCCAGCCGCTGTCAAACTCATGTTCAAAGCTGTAGCCCAGCATCCACTGACGCTGCTTAAACCCGCTCCATTCGTCTCCTGCGTAATCACGCTTGCCCGCATATTTCGAGCGCAGGTAGGCGAGCGGCAGCGGGTTAGACGGCGTCAGGCTCGGGGTGTTTTGCGCCAGCGCGTCCAGGGTAAGGCGGGTTTTACTGTCCGGCTGCCAGGTGACGGACGGAGCAACCAGGTAATTTTCATACCGGGTGGTGTGCGGCTGATCGTCATTTTCCGTCGCTTTGCCCAGCAGACGGTAGTTCCAGTCGCTGTCGGCAATCTGCCCGGTTGAGTCGAGATAGCCCTCTTTCAGGTTGCGGTTGCCGGTGTTAACGCCGATCTCCGTTCGGGCTTCTCGCTGCGGTTTTTTACTTTGAATATTCACCAGCCCGCCCGGCGAGCCGCCGCCGTAAAGGACCGATGAGGGGCCTTTCAGGATATCAACGCTGTCGATCAGCAGCGGATCGATGCGCGCTTTGGTATTGCCGGTGACGTTATAGGGCAGCTGCAGGCCGTTGTAGAACTCCTGGTCGACGGTAAAGCCACGAATTTTATATTCGCTCATGTAGGAGGTATTTCCCCGAACCTCGGTTGAGACGCCTGGGGCATAGCGCAGAATTTCATTCACCGAATTCGCATGGCGCTTTTCAATTTCCGGCGCAGAGAGGGTCGTGATGACCTGCGGCGTTTTACTTTCAGCAACGGCCGATTTTGTGGCGCTGTTCGTCCAGGCCGGCAGCGCGCTGCCCTGCTCTGAGCCGGTGACGACGATAGTGGATTCTTCGGCGAATGCCGGGACCTGCAATGCCACCGTGACGGCGCCTGCCAGGGCGCAAAGCGTAAAACGTGAGGTATTCATAATGTCGTCTTGTTGTTAGATGCAATACGGAACGACAATTATTATCACTTAGATTAACAAATCAATACTCAGGCAAAAAAACGGCCCTCCGCAGAGAGCCGTTCATGTCAATTTATGCTCGTCGCAGTAACCTGAATATGCCCAGCACCACAATGGCACCCACGACAGCGACCAGAAAACTGTGCAGGTCGAAACCACTTATGTTGCCTCCAAAGCCAAACATCGTCGCCAGCCAGCCGCCCACAACCGCACCAACGACCCCGAGTACACAGGTCAAAATAAAGCCGCCGCCATCGTTTCCCGGCATGATCAGTTTAGCGATAGCGCCAGCAATAAGACCAAAGATAATCCAGGCGATGATACCCATAGCGATGCCCTCTTGCAGGTTTAACGCGTGCGCAGAAAACCTTCTGCACAGCTAACTTAAGTATAGGTCATCGCCGGAAAACCATTTTCATCTCACCGACTTATCTTTGCTTAAACAGGCAAAAAAAACTCACCGGTTTGTATTAAGTTTCATTGCAGATTGCCGATAACGCTAAGACAGTCTGTCATCAATCAAGGAGCCATCCGGCGTGAGTCATTACAGTGAGCAGTTCCTCAAGCAAAATCCGCTGGCTGTATTAGGGGTATTACGCGACCTGCAAAAAGGTGAAGTGCCGCTGCGCATCAGCTGGTCGAATAATCAGTTCATCAGCAAGATCCTTGACGCCTCGCAGGAGCGGCTGGTGATTGATTTAGGCAGTCAGGAGTATGAAAACCGCGCGGCGCTAAAAGCGGAAAATATCGCGGTGATGGCCGAAACGCAGGGCGCCAAAGTGGAGTTTGTCCTGTCGCGGCTGGAACTGAGCGAATACCAGGGACTGCCGGCTTTTGTTACCCCGCTTCCGACCAATCTCTGGTTTGTTCAGCGTCGTGAATATTTCCGCATCAGCGCCCCGCTCCATCCCGCCTATTTTTGTAAGGCCAAAATGCCTGACAAAAAAGAGATCCGCTTCCGCCTCTTCGATTTGTCGCTGGGCGGCATGGGCGCGCTGATGGATACGCCGAAACCGGAGGGGCTGGTAGAGGGCATGCGGTTTACGCAAATTGAACTGGATATGGGTGGCTGGGGTCGCTTTTATTTCGATGCGCAGCTGATTGCCATCAGCGACCGCACCGTCGTGGACAGCAAAAATGAAACCATCACCACGCCGCGTCTGAGCTTCCGTTTCCTGAACGTCGGGCCCGGCGCAGAGCGTGAGCTTCAGCGTATAATCTATTCCCTGGAGCGGGAGGCGCGGGAACGCGCAAATAAAGTTCTGTGAAGAAATCGGGCAGCGTGACCGCCGCCCGTCTGCGGCATTACATGGCATCCATCGCTTTCTGTACTTTCCAGATATAACGAGGCGCCTGTGGTGCCGGGTGATTTTTCGCCACATGCTCAAAGAATTCGTCTTTGTCCATGTCGTTAATCTCTTCTATCGCCTCTTTGCGGTCAGAGGAGAAGGTTCTGAGCAACGCGCCGGCACCGTTAACGTAAGACACCACCAGCGCGTACTGCATCACCTCCGGATCCTTAATCCCCTTCAGCACGCCATGCTCCATAATGCTCAGATAGGCCGTGCCCATTGAAATGTTGCGTTCCGGGTTTTTCAGCTCGCTGGTCGACGGCTGGCCGCTCCAGCCCATGTAGCGGTAAACCTCTCTCCCCGCCGTTGACGCTTTAAGCTGCATCAGCCCCACCGCATTGGATTTGCTGACAAGCGTGGGATTACCGCCGGACTCCACCGCAATGATCGCCGTGATGAGACGCGGGCTTACGCCCCAGGCCTTCCCGGCTTGCTCACTGATCGGCATCCACTGCATGGCACGTTTCACCGGCACTTCCGGGTTCCAGGGCGGGTTTTGATAATCATGTTTGGTACTACAGCCAGCGAGCAACACAATCAAAAAAGCAAACCATCTCAATTTCACGTCATCTATCCTTATAGCCGGTCATCGCGGTGCGCCGCCTCTTGAAGCAGGCAGCGTATAAGCGGCATGATATAGACAATTAGTTTCTCATTCAGCAAGGAATTGCCATGTCTCAGTTTCATCTTATCGCGCCGTCGGGCTACTGCATTAACCAGGACGCGGCGCAGCGGGGCGTTCAGCGTTTGCTGGAATCCGGCCACCAGGTAGAAAATCAGACGATTATCCCCCGCCGCCAGCAGCGTTTTGCCGGTACCGAAGCGCAGAGGCTGAATGATATCAATAGTCTGGTGAACCTGACGGGCGAAAACCGGATTGTGCTTGCAGTGCGCGGCGGATACGGTGCGAGCCGGCTGCTGGAGAGCATTGACTGGCAGGGGCTGGCGCTGCGCCAGCAGCAGGATCCGCTGCTGATCTGCGGCCACAGCGATTTCACCGTCATCCAGCTCGGGCTGCTGGCCCTGCATAACGTCATCACCTTCAGCGGTCCGATGCTGGCCGGCAACTTCGGCGCACCGGAGCTGGATGCGTTTACCGTGGAACATTTCTGGCGCGCGCTGCGCAATTCCACCTACAGCGTGGAGTGGCAAGGCAATGGACCGCACTGGGAATGTGAAGGCCAGCTCTGGGGCGGCAACCTGGCGATGCTGGTCTCGCTCATCGGCACCCCGTGGATGCCGCAAATCGAGGACGGCATTCTGGTGCTGGAAGATATCAATGAACATCCTTTCCGCGTCGAGCGTATGCTATTGCAGCTTTATCATGCCGGTATTCTTGAACGCCAGTCTGCGGTTGTGCTGGGCAGCTTCAGCGGCTCTGCTCCGAATGACTATGACGCGGGTTACTCCCTTGAGACCATGGTCGACTTCGTTCGCTCGCGGCTGGATATTCCGGTCATCACCGGTCTCGATTTCGGCCACGAGCAGCAAACCGTGACCCTGGCGCTGGGGGCGCACGCCACCCTGATCCACAATGATTCCGGCAGTCGGCTGACCATCAGCGGTCATCCTGTCATAAAGGCATAAAAAAGCTGTTATACCCCCTTAATAAAACGCTGTTGCCGTTGTTAATATGTTAGGGTTTTAGTAACAGCGTTAACATTGAGGTGGGAGTAAGAGAACATTGGATGCCGCAGCGATAATCAGCCTTTTCATTTTGGGTTCCGTCCTTGTAACCAGCAGTATTTTATTAAGTTCATTTTCATCGCGTCTCGGCATACCTATTCTTGTCATTTTCCTCGCCATCGGCATGCTGGCCGGCATTGATGGCATTGGCGGTATCCCTTTCGATAACTACCCCTTCGCCTACATGGTGAGTAACCTCGCGCTGGCGGTGATCCTGCTGGACGGCGGGATGCGCACCCAGGCAAGCTCCTTCCGCGTGGCCTTAGGGCCTGCGCTGTCGCTCGCCACGGTCGGCGTGTTGATTACCTCCGGCCTCACCGGAATGATGGCCGCGTGGCTTTTCCATCTCAATATCATGGAAGGTTTGCTGATTGGCGCCATCGTGGGCTCAACCGATGCGGCAGCGGTGTTTTCCCTGCTCGGCGGAAAAGGGCTTAACGAACGCGTTGGCTCCACGCTTGAGATTGAATCCGGCAGTAACGATCCGATGGCGGTATTTCTCACCATTACGCTTATTGAGATGATTCAGCAGCATGAAAGCGGGCTGAGCTGGATGTTTGCGTTACATATCCTGCAGCAGTTCGGTCTGGGGATCGTCATCGGCCTGGCGGGGGGATACCTCTTACAGCAGACGATCAACCGCATCTCGCTGCCCGCGGGGCTTTACCCCCTGCTGGCGCTGAGCGGCGGCATTCTCATTTTTGCCGTCACCACCGCAGTGGACGGCAGCGGTATTCTCGCGGTCTATCTCTGCGGGTTCCTGATGGGCAACCGCCCTATTCGCAACCGCCATGCCATTTTGCAGAACTTCGACGGACTGGCGTGGCTGGCGCAAATCGGCATGTTTCTGGTGCTGGGCCTGCTGGTCACGCCATCGGACCTGCTGCCGATCGCCGTTCCGGCGCTGCTGCTGTCCGCATGGATGATCTTCTTCGCCCGTCCGCTGTCGGTATTTGCAGGCCTGCTGCCGTTTCGCGGCTTCAACCTGCGCGAGCGGGTGTTTATCAGCTGGGTGGGCCTGCGCGGCGCGGTGCCGATTATCCTTGCGGTGTTCCCGATGATGGCCGGTCTGGATAACGCGCGGCTGTTCTTTAACGTGGCGTTCTTCGTGGTGCTGATTTCCCTGCTGTTCCAGGGAACCTCGCTCGGGTGGGCGGCGAAAAAAGCCAAAGTGGTGGTCCCGCCCGTGGGCTGGCCGGTCTCCCGCGTGGGGCTCGATATTCATCCGGAGAACCCGTGGGAACAGTTTGTCTATCAGCTGAGCGCCGACAAATGGTGCGTGGGAGCCTCGCTGCGCGATTTGCACATGCCGACCGAAACGCGCATTGCCGCCCTGTTCCGCGATAATGTCCTGCTGCACCCTACCGGCAGCACCCGCCTGCGCGAGGGGGATATTCTCTGCGTGATTGGTCGCGAGCGTGACCTGCCCGCGCTGGGCAAGCTGTTCAGCCAGTCGCCTCCGGTGGCGCTGGACCAGCGCTTCTTCGGCGATTTTATTCTGGAAGCCAGCGCCAAATTTGCGGATGTGGCGCTGATTTACGGTCTGGATGAAGGTGCTGAAGACGGTGATAACCCGCAAACGCTGGGCGAAATCATCCAGCAGCGGCTTGGCGCTGCCCCGGTCGTGGGAGACCAGGTGGAGTTTGCCGGGATGATCTGGACCGTTGCCGAAAAAGAAGATAACGCGGTGCGGAAAGTCGGTTTGAGGCCGATGGAAGAGGAAGTGGAGTAGTTTTTTTGCCGGGTGGCGGCTTCGCCTTACCCGGCCTACAAAACCCTCGAAAGTAGGTCGGGTAAGCGTTAGCGCCACCCGACACAAACATTTGTTACACCGTCACAACCGGCACTCTCGGTGCCAGCGCGCACATCAGTTCATACCCCACCGTGCCCGCCGCGGCAGCAACGTCATCAATCTTAATTTCGTTACCCCACAGCTCGACCGGTGAACCGATGCCCGCCTGCGGGCATGGCGTCAGGTCAACGGCCAGCATATCCATTGATACGGTGCCCACCGTTCCCGTGCGAACCCCATCGACCCAGACCGGCGTACCGGTGGGCGCGATGCGCGGGTAGCCGTCGGCATAGCCGCCCGCCACGATGCCAATCCGCTGCTCGCCTTTTGCCCGGTAGCGGCTACCGTAGCCCACCGTGTCCCCGGCCTTCAGCGTCTGCACGCCAATGATTTCACTGCGCAGGGTCATGACCGGCTTGAGGCCGCTGTTGGCGATATCCTGCCACTGACCAGAGGGAGACGCACCGTACAGAACGATCCCCGGACGCACCCAGTTATAGTGCGCCTCGGGATGCCACAGCGTAGCCGCCGAGTTCGACAGCGAGCGCGGGCAATCCAGCCCTTCTGCCGCCTGCTCAATGCGGACCATGGCATCGGCAATACCGTCGGGTTTTTCCGCGTCGGCAAAATGCGCCATCAGCGTCATTTCGCCCACGTTTTTCATGGCGCGCAGCTGCTGCCAGACCGTATGCACCCGCTCAGGCTGAAAGCCCAGGCGGTTCATGCCGCTGTTCACCTTGAGGTAGATATCCAGCGGAGCATGGAGCTTCGCATCCTGGATCGCCTTAATCTGCCAGTTGCTGTGAACGCTGGTGGTCAGACGGTACTTGTCCAGCAGCGGCAGATCGTCCGCATGGAAGAAGCCTTCCAGCAGTAGAATCGGCCCTTTCCAGCCGCGCTCGCGCAGCAGAATGGCCTCTTCCAGATTCAGGAGCGCAAAGCCGTCGGTCGCGCTCAGCGCGCTCCAGATACGATCGATACCGTGGCCGTAGGCATTCGCTTTCACCACCGACCAGACGCGCGCGCCGGGGGCCGCCCGACGAACAATTTGCAGATTATCCTTAAGGGCCTGCAGGTTCAGCTGGGCCAGAACAGGACGGGACATGACAACTCCTTAGCTATGCGCGCCGTGCAGGTGCTGTGGACGCGAAGGCGTAAACCCCGATTGATAGCGCGCGGCGCTTAAATCGTCAAACGGAATTGCCGGCGTGCGTCCGGAAATCAGGTCGCTCAGCAGCTGACCCGATCCGCAGGCCATCGTCCAGCCGAGCGTGCCGTGTCCGGTATTGGTCCACAGGTTTTTGAACGGCGTGCGGCCCACGATCGGCGTGCCGTCCGGGGTCATCGGACGCAGGCCGGTCCAGAACGTCGCCTGCTCAACAAAACCGCCGCGCGGGAAGAGATCGCCCACGACCATCTCCAGCGTTTCACGACGCGGCTGCAGCAATTCGGTGTTGAAGCCGACAATTTCCGCCATGCCGCCTACACGAATACGGTTATCGAAGCGGGTAATGGCGATTTTGTAGGTTTCGTCCAGAATGGTCGACACCGGCGCGCCGCTCTCTTCTTTCACCGGAATGGTCAGCGAGTAGCCCTTCAGCGGATAAACCGGAATGTCGAGAATGCCTTTCAGCATGGCGGTGGAGTACGAACCAAACGCCATCACGTAGGCATCGGCTTTGATCACCTCGTCGCCGCACTTCACGCCGTAAATTTTTTCGCCTTCCGACAGCAGCTTGTCGACAGAGGTGTTGAAGCGGAACTTCACCCCCGCCTGCTCGCACATCTGCGCCAGACGTTGCGTAAAGAGCTGGCAGTCGCCGGTTTCGTCATTCGGCAGGCGCAGGCCGCCCGTCAGCTTATGCGCCACTTCCGCCAGCGCCGGTTCAACCTGGCCAAGCTGGCTGGCTTCCAGCAGCTGGTACGGTACGCCGGCATCTTCCAGCACGGCGATATCGCGGGTGGCATTTTCGTACTGTTGCTCGGTGCGGAACAGCTGCAGCGTCCCGCCCTGACGGCCTTCGTACTCAATCCCCGTCGACGCTCGCAGCGCTTTCAGACAGTCGCGGCTGTATTCCGCCAGACGCACCATGCGCCCTTTGTTCTCCATGTAGTGGCGGATGTCGCAGTTGCGCAGCATCTGCCACATCCACTTCAGCTGGAACTGCGTGCCGTCAAGGCTGATGGCCAGCGGCGCATGGCGCTGGAACATCCATTTAATCGCTTTCAACGGAACGCCCGGCGCAGCCCACGGCGCCGCATACCCCGGAGAGATTTGCCCGGCGTTCGCCGCGCTGGTTTCAAGCGCGGGACCGGATTCACGATCGATAACGGTTACGTCATGTCCCGCCTGACTTAAATACCAGGCGCTGGTTACCCCAACGACACCACTTCCCAGTATGACAACACGCATAGCCACTCCATTATGTGCAAAAGAACAATCTTCTAATTACAGATTGATAACCTAGTTGAAAATATTATTCAACATACGACTTTTTTATGGTGACTTACCTCACACATCCCCCAGCATCAGAGGATAGTGCTAATTTGGGATCTCCTGCTGCGCGTTATTTTTAACCAGCATAATATGCTGAGGCATACCGTTTTTTTGCCGTATCAAAAACGCGAAATCGCAAAGAAAAAATTTCTGCCCCAGCACGCTTTTTAACACGTTGATCTATGCTTGAAAGGAGGCTCTCCAGACAGAGAGAGCACCCACAACGAGGGCGCGCTAATGGCTACTATTGATTCCCTGAACAAGGACAACACACGTCTGAGCGATGGACCCGACTGGACCTTCGAGCTGCTGGATGTTTACCTCGCCGAAATCGACCGGGTCGCAAAGCTGTATCGTCTGGATACCTATCCCCATCAGATTGAAGTCATTACGTCCGAACAGATGATGGACGCCTACTCCAGCGTCGGGATGCCGATTAACTATCCGCACTGGTCGTTTGGTAAAAAATTTATTGAAACGGAACGGCTGTATAAGCACGGCCAGCAGGGGCTGGCGTATGAGATTGTGATTAACTCCAACCCGTGTATCGCCTATTTAATGGAAGAGAACACCATTACCATGCAGGCGCTGGTGATGGCGCATGCCTGCTACGGGCATAACTCATTTTTCAAGAATAACTACCTGTTCCGTAGCTGGACGGACGCCAGCTCCATCGTCGATTACCTGATCTTCGCCCGCAAATACATTACCGACTGCGAAGAGCGCTACGGCGTGGACGAAGTGGAAAAACTGCTCGACTCCTGCCACGCGCTGATGAACTACGGCGTGGATCGCTACAAACGCCCGCAGAAAATCTCCCTGCAGGAGGAGAAAGCCCGGCAGAAAAGCCGCGAAGAGTACCTGCAAAGCCAGGTGAACATGCTGTGGCGTACCCTGCCGAAGCGTGAGGAGGAAAAAACGATCGCCGAAGCGCGTCGTTACCCGTCCGAGCCGCAGGAAAACCTGCTCTATTTTATGGAGAAGAACGCCCCGCTGCTGGAGCCGTGGCAGCGTGAGATCCTGCGCATCGTGCGCAAGGTGAGCCAGTATTTTTACCCGCAAAAGCAGACGCAGGTCATGAACGAAGGCTGGGCGACCTTCTGGCACTACACCATTCTTAACCATCTGTACGACGAGGGAAAAGTGACCGAGCGGTTCATGATGGAATTCCTCCACAGCCATACCAACGTGGTGTTCCAGCCGCCCTACAACAGCCCGTGGTACAGCGGTATTAACCCGTATGCGCTTGGCTTCGCCATGTTCCAGGATATTAAGCGCATCTGCCAGTCGCCGACGGAAGAAGACAAGTACTGGTTCCCGGATATTGCCGGTTCTGACTGGCTGGAAACGCTGCACTTTGCGATGCGCGACTTTAAGGATGAGAGCTTCATCAGCCAGTTTATGTCGCCGAAGATCATGCGTGATTTCCGCTTCTTCACCGTGCTGGACGATGACCGCAACAACTATCTGGAGATTTCCGCGATCCATAATGAAGAGGGATACCGTGAGATCCGCTCTCGCCTCTCTTCCCAGTACAACCTGAGCAATCTTGAGCCAAATATTCAGGTATGGAATGTCGATTTGCGCGGCGACCGCTCCCTGACGCTGCGCTATATTCCGCACAATCGCGCGCCGCTGGATAAAGGGCGTAAAGAGGTGCTGAAGCACGTGCATCGCCTGTGGGGCTTTGACGTGCAGCTGGAGCAGCAGAATGAAGACGGGAGCGTCGAGCTGCTGGAACGTTGCCCGGCGCGGTTGAATACGCTGTAGTGACGCTTTTGCCAGGTGGCGCTACGCTTACCGGGCGAAAAAAAAACCTCTCGTATGAGAGGTTTTTTCTTTTAGCGAGTCTGAATCGCTAAATCACCCGGCAGCGTTTTCTGCATACGGTGCCAGATTTCACCGGAATCGTGACCGTAGCGGCGCACCGTCTCATAAACCTGATCGTGCAGGCCTTCGGTACAGAGCTTGCTCAGCTTGTGGTAGAAGCCCAGCGCCAGGCTACGCGCTTCCGGATTGGCAAAGTAGTGGCGGCCAATGCGAGTATAAAGCCCTTTCATACCGTTGAGGATCAGGCCATACACCGGGTTGCCGGAGGCAAACGCCAGGCCGCGAAACACGTTGTAATCGAGGGTGGCAAAAGCATCGGCGTGATCTTCCACCTCGTTCGCTGTGGCCAGCACCGCAAGGGCGTCTTCCGGATGCTGACGGAAAGCGGTACGAATAAAGATCGTCGCGATGTTGGTGCGAACGGAGAGCAGATTATCAATGAGCTGCGGCACGCTTTCATGGTCGAGACGCGCCAGCGTTTCAAGAATGTTCAGCCCGGACGTTTCCCAGAAGTTGTTCACTTTCGTAGGCTTACCGTGCTGGATCGTCAACCAGCCATCGCGCGCCAGCCGCTGAAGCACTTCACGCAGCGTGGTGCGAGTGACGCCAATCAGTTCAGAGAGTTCGCGTTCAGCCGGAAGAATGGACCCCGCAGGGAAACGATTATTCCAGATGCTTTCAATGATGTACTCTTCCGCGAAACCCGCCGGGCTCTGCGCCTTAATGACCATAGTGAGATTTCCATTACACAGCTTTAGCAAATTGGACTCATCATACCAGAGGCACGCAGTAGCAGGTAGCGCGGCAAAGAGAGAAAAGAGGGATCGCCGTTTCATTTTTGTGAAATTTACAATGCAGCCTTACCCGCCTCCAGGCCGCGATTTTTGCGTATACTGATGTTTTGTCTTACTTGACGGGAAGGACGTCTGTTGTGGAAATTTCTTTTGGGCGCGCGCTATGGCGCAATTTTTTAGGTCAGTCTCCTGACTGGTATAAGCTGATACTGTTGGTTTTCCTGGTCGTTAATCCCATCATTTTTAGCGTGAATCCCTTTATCGCCGGCTGGCTGCTGGTGGCGGAGTTTATCTTCACCCTGGCCATGGCGCTGAAATGTTATCCCCTGCTGCCGGGCGGATTGCTGGCGTTTGAAGCCGTCGTCGTCGGTATGACCAGCGCCGAGCATGTCAAAGCAGAGCTGGCGTCAAATCTCGAAGTGCTTCTGCTGCTGATCTTTATGGTGGCGGGTATCTACTTTATGAAACAGCTGCTGCTGTTCATCTTCACGCGCCTGCTGCTCAGCATTCCGTCGAAAATGTTCCTCTCGCTGGCGTTTTGCCTTGCCGCCGCCTTCCTGTCGGCCTTCCTGGATGCGCTGACGGTCGTCGCGGTAGTGATCAGCGTAGCGGTTGGGTTTTACGGTATTTATCACCGCGTGGCCTCCTCTCGCCCAAATGAGGACCTGCAGGATGACAGCCACGTCGAGGCGCATAACCGTGACGTGCTGGAACAGTTCCGCGCGTTTCTGCGCAGCCTGATGATGCATGCAGGCGTGGGTACCGCCCTGGGCGGCGTGATGACCATGGTGGGCGAGCCGCAAAACCTGATCATTGCCAAAGCGGCGGGCTGGCACTTCGGTGATTTCTTCCTGAGAATGGCCCCGGTGAGCGTACCGGTGCTGATCTGCGGGCTGGCGACCTGTCTGCTGGTGGAGAAGTTTCGCCTCTTTGGGTACGGGGCGCAGCTCCCGGAGCCGGTACGTCAGGAACTGCATAAATTCGATGTGCAGAGCCGAAGCCAGCGGACGCGCCAGGAGATGCTACGACTGATTGCCCAAGGGATCATCGGCGTCTGGCTTATCGCGGCGCTGGCGTTCCATCTTGCCGAAGTGGGGCTGATTGGCCTGTCAGTCATTATTCTCGCCACCACCTTTACCGGCGTGACCGACGAACATGCCATCGGCAAGGCGTTTACCGAAGCCCTGCCGTTTACCGCCCTGCTGGCGGTGTTCTTTGCCGTCGTGGCGGTGATTATCGACCAGCACCTGTTCGCGCCGATTATTGCCTTTGTATTACAGGCGTCACCGGATGCTCAGCTCTCGCTGTTTTACCTGTTTAACGGCCTGCTCTCGTCGATCTCAGATAACGTCTTTGTCGGGACGGTCTACATCAACGAGGCCAAAGCGGCCATGGAGCAAGGCGTTATCAGCGCCGGACAGTTTGAGCTGCTGGCCGTGGCGATCAACACCGGTACCAACCTGCCGTCGGTAGCGACGCCAAATGGCCAGGCCGCCTTCCTGTTCCTGCTGACCTCCGCCCTCGCGCCGCTCATACGTCTTTCTTATGGCAGGATGGTGTGGATGGCGCTGCCCTATACGCTGGTGCTCACGATCGTCGGATTGCTTTGCGTCAAAATTACCCTCATTCCCTGTACGCAATGGCTGGTACAAGCGGGTATACTTGCGGCGCAGTAAACTATGCATCTCGGGCAGTTCGCTGCCCGTTTGCCTTTTCGCACGATAAACATCCAATTACGTTTTATTTCGCCAGGTACAGGTGGCGCGAAAAACGAATTCGTTTACACTGCGCTTTCTAAGCATGTTCCAGGGAAATGATTATGTTGAGATTTTTAAACCAGTGCTCCCGCGGTCGCGGAGCGTGGTTGTTAATGGCCCTGACCGCCTTTGCGCTGGAAATGGTCGCGCTGTGGTTCCAGCACGTAATGGGTCTTAAACCTTGCGTGCTGTGTATTTACGAACGCTGCGCGCTGTTCGGCATTATGGGCGCAGGTCTGGTGGGTGCAATTGCCCCTAAATCGCCGCTTCGCTATGCCGCTATTGCCATCTGGATTTACAGTGCCTGGAAAGGGATTGAACTCTCCTGGCAGCACACCATGATGCAACTGCATCCGTCACCGTTTATGACCTGTGATTTTGCCGCCCGCTTCCCGAGCTGGCTGCCGCTGGACAAATGGCTGCCGCAGGTGTTTGTTGCATCCGGTGACTGCTCCGTTCGTCAGTGGGAATTCCTGACGCTGGAGATGCCGCAGTGGCTGGTGGGCATTTTTGCGGCCTACTTCGTCGTGGCGCTGCTGGTGCTGATCGCTCAGCCGTTCAAACCGAAGAAACGCGATCTGTTCGGAAGGTAAAAGCAAAACGGCAACCTCGGTTGCCGTTTTTAGTGCTTGCGCCCTCTCCCGTGGAAGAGAGTTGGGGTGAGGGCGTCAGGCCGCACAAGCACAAAAAAACCCGCCTCGGCGGGTTTTTTAATCTCAACGGGTCGGGTGGTTCATTATGTGATCTTCCCAGTCACGCACCTCGGACTCTTTCACCGCAATGTGGCGCACAGAAATACGTTCACCGTGCATCGCCGCTTTTGAACCGGTTAACAGCGGATGCCAGTCAGGCAGACCTTTCCCTTCCGCCAGCAGGCGATACGCGCAGGTATGCGGCAGCCATTCAAACGTCGGCAGATTATCCCGGGTTAACTTGATGCAGTCAGGCTCAAATTCAAACCGGCGCTCATAGTTGCGGCACTGGCAGGTTTTAATGTTTAACTGCTTGCAGGCAACGTTGGTGAAGTAGATTTCGTCCGTATCTTCATCCATCAGCTTGTGCAGGCAGCACTGCCCGCAGCCGTCGCACAATGATTCCCATTCCGCGTCAGTCATGTCGTCGAGAGTTTTGCTTTGCCAGAAAGGGATGTCGTTCATCAGGATGTCCACACGTCAAAAGAAAGCGCACCTTATAACGAGTCTGGCACGTTGTTGCAAGTTTTGCCGCCCTCTTCAGGCGGCAAGATGGGGTTACAGCACGCGGGTTTTCAGCGACAGGCCGTTGAAACCGACCTCAAGCTCGTCACCGCTGAGTAGCGGGCCAACGCCTTCTGGGGTTCCGGTCAGGATCACATCGCCTGGTTTAAGGGTAAAGAAGCGGCTCATGTAAGCGATCAGCGGCACGATCTTATGGATCATGTCTGCCGTGGTGCCCTGCTGGCGGATCTCGCCGTTAACCTTGAGGCTGAGCGGCGTGTCCTGGGGATCGCCGGTAAATTCGCTCACCGGCACAAACGCCGAAATCGGGCAGGAATTATCAAACCCTTTGGCTTTTTCCCACGGCTGCCCTGCTTTCTTCATTTTACCCTGCACGTCACGCAGGGTCAGATCCAGCGCCACGCCGTATCCGGCAATCGCTTTTTTGACATGTTCTTCTGAGGCCTGGCGCAGCGTCGCGCCGATCAGCACGGCAAGTTCAACTTCGTGATGCACCGAACCCAGCCCCTGCGGCAGCGCCAGCGGCTGGCGGATATCGCACAGCGCCGTTTCAGGCTTAATAAACAGGACCGGCTCTTCTGGCGTCGCGCTGCCCATCTCCTGAATATGTTTTGCATAGTTGCTGCCTACGCAAACCACTTTGCTGACGGGATAATCCAGTAATGCACCTTGCCAGTTATGATGTTGATACATGGTCGACCCCTAAACGGTTGATGTGTTGTGCCCAAAAGCAGTTGAGACTATTTTTTGCCGTTCGCCTCAAGATGCTTTTTTAATAAATTCTCGGGTGGCGGTGGAAGCTGTAAATAATAGCCCTGCTCGGCTAAGGCCGTTTTCACTTTATCCAGATCGGCATTAATCAGTTTCTTACGACCATCAAGCGGCAGCAGCATCGCCAGCTGTGGTCGGCCAAAGTTCTTCATTAATTCTTCAGGCACGCGTGAAAAATCGTCTTTCTTTTCGACATAAAGATAGGTCTGGTCACGGCTTGTACTTCTGTAGATCACACAAAACATGTTTTTACTCTGAATTAATGGGTGGTTGCTTGCCTCAATATACTCCTGACTATAACATGCCTGATACTCTTCGGAATATCGCAGCGAGTGGTTGCGGTTAATAGCAAATTGAGTAAGGCCAGGATGTCAAACACGCCCATCGAGCTTAAAGGCAGTAGCTTCACCTTATCAGTGGTACATTTGCATGATGCAAAACCCGAGGTTATTCGTCAGGCGTTAGAAGACAAAATCGCCCAGGCTCCCGCCTTTCTGAAGCACGCCCCTGTTGTTATCAACGTCAGCGGTCTTGAGGCTCCGGTTAACTGGAAGCTTCTCCAGCAGGCCGTCTCCTCGACCGGACTGCGTATCGTGGGCATCAGTGGCTGCAAAGATACTGAGCTGAAAGCGGAAATTGAGCGTGCGGGGCTGCCCCTTCTGAATGAGGGCAAAGAAAAAGCCTCGCGTGCGGCACCCGTTGCCGTGCAAACACCCCCTCCTGCGGTGCAAAACGTTACTACCGTCACAAAAACGCGAATGATTGATGTGCCGGTTCGTTCCGGTCAGCGCATTTATGCACCAAACTGTGATCTGATTGTTACAAGCCACGTCAGTGCTGGCGCTGAGCTGATTGCAGATGGCAATATTCACGTATACGGTATGATGCGTGGACGTGCGCTCGCAGGTGCAAGTGGCGATCGAGATGCGCAAATATTTTGTACTCACCTGACGGCGGAACTGGTGTCCATCGCAGGTGAATATTGGCTGAGCGACAAGATCCCAGCCGAATTTTATGGCAAAGCGGCTCGCCTGCTTCTGGCAGACGACGCGTTGACCGTTCAACCGTTGAATTGATCCCTTTTTAACAAGGAATTTCTATGGCACGCATTATTGTTGTTACTTCGGGTAAAGGAGGCGTTGGCAAGACCACCTCCAGCGCGGCCATCGCTACTGGTTTGGCCCAGAAGGGAAAGAAAACCATCGTTATCGATTTCGATATCGGTCTGCGTAACCTCGACCTCATCATGGGATGTGAGCGTCGCGTCGTGTATGACTTCGTGAACGTCATTCAGGGCGATGCCACGCTGAACCAGGCGATGATCAAAGACAAGCGCACCGAGAACCTCTACATTCTCCCGGCTTCTCAGACGCGTGACAAAGACGCCCTGACCCGTGAGGGCGTGGAAAAGGTGCTCGACGATCTGAAAAAAATGGATTTCGACTTCATTGTCTGCGACTCCCCTGCGGGCATCGAAACCGGTGCCCTGATGGCGCTCTACTTCGCTGATGAAGCGATCATCACCACCAACCCTGAAGTTTCATCCGTGCGTGACTCAGACCGCATTCTGGGCATCCTCGCCTCAAAATCCCGTCGTGCGGAAAATGGCGAAGATCCGATTAAAGAACACCTGCTGCTCACCCGCTACAATCCGGGCCGCGTGAACAAAGGTGACATGCTGAGCATGGAAGACGTGCTGGAGATCCTGCGCATTAAGCTGGTGGGCGTTATCCCGGAAGATCAGTCCGTGTTACGCGCCTCTAACCAGGGCGAGCCAGTGATCCTTGATACAATGGCAGATGCAGGTAAAGCTTACGCCGATACCGTTGACCGTCTGCTGGGAGAAGAACGTCCTTTCCGCTTCATTGAAGAAGAGAAGAAAGGTTTCCTCAAACGCCTGTTCGGAGGATAAGTTATGGCATTACTGGACTTTTTTCTCTCGCGGAAAAAGAACACCGCCAACATCGCAAAAGAACGTCTGCAAATTATCGTTGCGGAGCGTCGTCGTAGCGACGCCGAGCCTCACTACCTGCCGCAGCTGCGCAAGGACATCCTGGAAGTGATCTGTAAGTATGTGCAGATTGACCCGGAGATGGTCACGGTGCAGCTGGAACAAAAAGACGGGGATATTTCGATTCTGGAGCTGAACGTTACGCTCCCGGAAGCGGAAGAGTCGCGTCCGTAGGTTTGTGTTTTCGTCGCCCCGGTAAGCGCAGCGCCACCGGGGAAATATGCCGGGTATATCGCCCGGCATATTTTTATCGCGGGTAACCTTCCAGCAGCGTATTCAGGCGATCGGCCATCAATTTCCCGCGCCAGCCCGCCATCATCTCCGGCACGCCATTCTGCGGCTTCAGCTTCCAGTGCCAGTTCAGCAGCTGGTTAATCTGACGACGTGAGGCGAGCAGTTCCGCACTCAGCTTGCTTTCCGTTGCAACTGCCTGCACCAGCGCTTTGATATCCTTAAACGCTTTGCGATAGCCCGGCATGTCCATCAGGTTCAGCAGCGGTTCCGGCAGCGCGTCTTCCGGCAGCTCCTGCGCTTTTGCGACCAGCGCCAGCAGGGTTTTACCGTGGAAGCGGATCTCGCTGCCCGACAGCCCAATGCTGTCCAGCTCGCCCAGGCTGCCCGGCATATAGCGCGCCACCGCCCAGAGATGCTCTTCGCGAACCACAAAGTTAACGGCCAGATCGCGCTCGCGCGCTTTACGCAAGCGCCAGTCTGCCAGCAGCTGCAGGCATGCCAGCTGACGCGTGCGCAACTGCCAGGCGTTGGTGATATCGCGCCAGGCCTCTTTCGGGTCAACCACTTCCTGGCGACGCTGCTGGGTCATACGGCACTCGTCCAGCGCAGCAGCGAGCCAGCCGGAGGCTTCTGCCTCTTTCATCAGCTGTCCGGCAATCGGCAGCAGGTAAAACACGTCTGCCGCCGCATACTCCAGCTGACGCTCGGTAAGCGGGCGCGCCAGCCAGTCGGTACGGGATTCGCTTTTATCCAGCGTCAGGCCCGTATACTCCTCCACCATGGCAGCAAAGCCCCATGAGAGCGGACGATTGCTGAATGCCGCGAGGATCTGCGTGTCAATCAGCGGCTGGGGCATGATGCCAAAGGTGTTCAGAAAGACTTCCAGATCTTCACTGCCTGCGTGCAGGTATTTCGTCACGGCGGTATTGAGCAGCAGGTCACGCATCGGCGTCCAGTCGGTAATGCCGAGAGGGTCAATCAGCGAGACGTGTTTACCGTCGTACATCTGAATCAAACCCAGCTGCGGATAATAGGTCCGGGTACGGACAAACTCGGTATCCAGGGCAATGGCAGGAAAGTCGCGCGTCACTTCGCACAGCGAAGCCAGCTCGTCGTTGGTCGTGATCATCTGGTAATTCAAAACGGGTTCTCTTTTGTTTGCGCCCATAAAAAACGCCGGCTTAACCGGCGTCTGGGCGATTAGCGTGAAGCTCAGGCCTTATTGTCTACTTTGCCACGGGCTTCGTCACGTAATTCTCGTCGTAATATCTTCCCGACGTTGGATTTTGGCAGCTCGTCGCGGAATTCCACCAGCTTCGGCACCTTGTAGCCCGTCAGCTGACGACGGCAAAACGTTACCAGCGCTTCCTCCGTCAGGGAAGGATCTTTTTTGACCACAAATATCTTCACCGCTTCACCGCTGCTGCCGGAAGGGACGCCGACAGCCGCCACTTCGAGTACGCCGCTGTGCTGCATGACCACGTCTTCGATTTCATTCGGATAGACGTTGAAGCCGGAGACCAGGATCATATCTTTCTTGCGATCGACGATGCGCAGGAAGCCCTCGTCATCCATTACCGCAATATCACCGGTGTGCAGCCAGCCGTCTTTGATGATTTCGTCGGTCGCATCGGGACGCTGCCAGTAGCCCAGCATCACCTGCGGACCTCTGACGCAAAGCTCCCCCGGCTCGCCCGGCGCGACTTCGTTATCGTTATCATCGACCAGTTTGGCCTCTGTCGAAGGAACCGGCAGACCAATGCTTCCACTGTGATAGTCGATATCGTGTGGGTTCACGCTGACCAGCGGAGCACATTCCGTCAGCCCATAGCCTTCCAGCAAATACTGGCCGGTAAGCTTCACCCAGCGCTCGGCGACCGCCTGCTGAACCGGCATGCCGCCGCCCGCAGAGAGATGCAGCGTGGAGAAATCCAGCTGCTGGAACTCTTTGTTATTAAGCAGCGCGTTAAACAGAGTGTTCACCCCCGTCATGGCGGTGAATGGGTATTTCGACAGCTCTTTTACCAGGCCCGGTATATCGCGCGGGTTGGTGATGAGGATGTTCTGACCACCCAGTTCAATAAACAGCAGGCAGTTCATGGTCAGCGCAAAGATGTGATACAGCGGAAGCGCGGTGATCACCACCTCTTTGCCCGGATGCAGCAGCGGCCCGTAGGTGGCGTTCACCTGTTCAAGGTTTGCCAGCATATTGCGGTGGGTAAGCATGGCCCCTTTGGCGACGCCAGTGGTCCCGCCCGTGTATTGCAGAAACGCAAGATCTTCCGCCACCACTTCGGGTTTCACATACTGCATACGGTAGCCCGCATGCAGCGCGCGGCGGAAGGAGATGGCGTCCGGCAGGTGGTACTTTGGCACCAGGCGCTTGACGTATTTGACGACAAAGTTAACCAGCGTGCCTTTGGCGGTGGAGAGCTGATCCCCCATGCGCGTCAGGATGACGTGTTTAACCTGAGTTTTGTCGACCACTTTTTCCAGGGTATGGGCGAAGTTGGACACAATGACAATCGCGGCCGCGCCGCTGTCGTTCAGCTGATGCTCCAGCTCGCGCGGGGTGTACAGCGGGTTAACGTTGACGACAATCATCCCGGCTCGCAGGATACCGAACAACGCCACCGGGTATTGCAGCAGGTTTGGCATCATCAGCGCGACGCGGTCCCCTTTTTGCAGCCCCAGCCCTTCCTGAAGATACGCCGCAAACGCGCGGCTACGCTCCTCAAGCTTACGGAACGTCATGACCTCGCCCATATTCACGAATGCGGGCTGGTCCGCGTAGCGCCTTACCGAGTGCTCAAATAATTCCACCAAGGATTGATAACGGTCAGGATTGATCTCAGCAGGAACATCTGCGGGATAACGGTTAAGCCAAACCTTCTTCAATGCATCACCTCTGAAATGAGTGTTCGTCGTCATCACAACCCCGATAATAAACAGTTTGTTAACATTATATTAACTCAGCGTACCAGTTTATTAATTGTTCACATTTAAGGTTGCGAAGCGCGTCACTCTTTTTTTTCGTTTTATCCGTAAAAAAACAGAGACAGCGGCTGAGCCGCTGTCTCTTTTCTAACAATAACAGTGAGTTACTCAGTAACGATCGTCTGAACCTGTGCAGGACCCGGGTTATACCAACCCCAGCCCGGGTAGCCGTAACGATAAGGATGTGGACCCCACATCCACGGATCCATCGGCTGAGGCGGCATGACTACCTGCTGTGCCAGCCGCCAGCGTTTATACCCGTTGACCTGCATGGTCATAAATTTATACGGCGTGCTGCCGATTTTGCCCTGCACGGCGCCGGTAATCGGCCCGACGACGGTCACCAGCTGCCCGCGAAAATCGACCGGATCGAGGAAACCGCTGACGTCCGCGTAGATACGCCCGCGAGAGGCCTCCCCCAGTACCGGCCGCGCGCCGCTGTCCAGCGGAACGGTGGCGATCTCGAGACGGGTTTTCCCCTGCTGGTTTTGTACGTCGATGACCTTACCGCCAAAGCGCGCTTCCTGACCGACGTACAGCTCAGGGGCATTCATCACCCGAACCAGATCCTGCTGTGGCGTCGGGCTGCTGCCCTTAATCGCATCAGGAACGGAAACGCATCCGCTCAGTGCTATGGCAACCGCGCCTGCCATAATAAGGCGTACTATTTTAGTCTGAACCGCCATGATGCGACTCCTTTTTCTCAGTTCCTGTTACTGAGATTCACTCGCGGCCCGGAAGTTTCTTCCACGCAACGGTGTTTCGCAAATAAACCGGCTCCGCCTGTTCAACGGCCACGGTTTTTCCTGCCGCGAGCAGCCGGGAGGCAATCGGAAGCATATCTTCCGCAGCCGGCAGCAGCATGTTGCCGTCCACCAGCGTCACCCCGGTACCGCTCGCCATCTCCGGCCACGCAGGCCAGCCGGTGCCGACGGTCGCCCACTCGCCGGACAACTGCTTCAGTCGTTCAGTGACCGCTTCCGGCTTGAGCACGGCTTCCGTCTCTTCGCCGTGCCACACGCCCTGCTCGTCGCGGGTGTATTCGGCCCAGTAAACTTCGCCCATGCGGGCATCAATCGCGGCCAGCACGCGCGTTGCCCCGGTCATGCGACATGCGCCCTGCGCCATCGTGGCGAGGGTAGAGACGCCGATCATCGGCAGTTCGGCGCCCAGCGCCAGCCCCTGCGCAATGCCGATCCCGATACGTACGCCCGTAAAGCTGCCGGGGCCACGGCCAAAGGCCAGCGCATCGAGGTCGGTTAAGGAGGTGTTGCCCTGGGTTAAAATGGCTTTTACCAGGGGCAGAATGCGTTGGGTGTGTTCCCGTGGGCACTCTTCGAAATGAGCAGAAACAGCACCGTCGTTCAACAGAGCGACAGAGCAAGCCTCTGTCGCGGTATCAATAGCCAGAATTCGCATCAGTCGTCGCGCTCTCGCAAGGGTCAGTCACAAAATGGCGCGCATCTTAGCATACTCCCGGGTAAATTACTCCGCCGTTGGGTTTGCCAGGAAGCGCACCGCGCGTTTTATGTCCCGCGTCCGCGGCGCGGGCGGCAGGCTGGCAAGGAAGGTGGCGCCGTAAGGGCGCATCACCAGCCGGTTATCGCAAATGACCAGCACTCCGCGATCGGTAACGTCGCGGATCAATCGCCCCACCCCCTGCTTGAGGGTTATCACCGCGTCCGGCAGCTGTACCTCATCGAAAGGATCGCCCCCGCGCAAACGGCAGTCTTCCATGCGCGCCTTCAGCAGCGGATCGTCCGGGGAGGTAAACGGCAGCTTATCAATGATCACCAGCGAGAGCGTATCGCCGCGCACGTCCACCCCTTCCCAGAAGCTGCTGGTAGCTACCAGCAGGGCATTTCCGGCGCTGACAAACTGCTGTAACAGCTGGCCTTTGCTGGTTTCCCCCTGCAGCAGCACCGGTAAGGTCATGGTGGCGCGGAACTGCTCGGCGAGGTCACGCATCATGGCGTGAGAGGTGCAGAGCATAAAGCAGCGGCCGTTATTGGCCTCGATCATCGGTTTTAACATCGCGGCCAGGTGGCGCGCCGCGCCCGGCTGGTTCGGCAGCGGCAGATTACGGGGAACGCAGAGCAGCGCCTGTTTTTCGTAATCGAACGGGCTCGGCAGGAGCAGGGATTCCGCCTCCTCAATACCAAGACGTTCCGTGAAGTGATGCAGATCGTCATTCACCGACAGGGTTGCCGAGGTGAAGATCCAGCTTCCCGGTTTTTGCGCCATCACCTCTTTAAATTTATCCGCCACCGTCAGCGGCGTGAGCGCCAGCGTGAAGTGCCGCGAGGTGCACTCATACCAGTAGCTGAACCCCGGCTGGTTAATCTCTTTCAGCCGTTTGAGCCGCCCGCGATACAGCGTGGCGCGTTCGAAGGCCGCGTCCAGCAGCGCGGAACGGCCGAGAGACAGTTTTGCCACGTCGTAGCAGAGTTCGAGGGCATCATCGAGCAGCAGCAGCGCGCGCTGGATGTTTTTGTCCGCCAGCAGCTCACGCAGGTTACCGCGATAGCCCGGCTCGCCGAGCTGCAAGCGGAAATCCTGCGCGCTTTGGGCCAGACGGTCGGCGCACTTCTGCAGCTGCTGGGTATCTTTGAGTTCGGTCCGGTAAGCGATGGTGAAATCTTTCGCCAGATCCTGCAGCTGGCGGCTGGAAAGCGACTGGCCGAAGTACTGGCTGGCGATGTCCGGAAGCTGGTGGGCTTCGTCGAAGATCATCACGTCCGCCTCCGGGATCAGCTCGCCAAAACCGCTGTCCTTCACGACCATATCCGCGAGAAACAGATGGTGGTTCACCACCACCACATCCGCGTCCATCGCCGTTTTGCGCGCTTTCACCACAAAGCATTCTTTATACAGCGGGCAGTCGCTGCCGAGGCAGTTGTCGTTGGTGCTGGTCACCAGCGGCCAGGCAGGCGAGTCTTCCGGCACGCTCGCGCAGGTGCTGATATCACCCTCTTCGGTCTGGTTCGCCCAGGCGCGAAGGATAATAACGTCGCTGAGGGTTTGCACCGGCAGGTCGCCGCCCGCCAGCGCCTGCTGCTCAAGACGTTCCAGGCAGAGATAGTTAGAGCGCCCCTTCAGCAGGGCCAGACGCCCCTTGTATTTCAGCGCTTTCGCCACCGTGGGCAAATCGCGGCTGTAGAGCTGATCCTGCAGCGCCTTCGATCCGGTGGAAATAATCACCTTCTTCTTCGCGCGCAGCGCCGGAGCAAGGTAAGCATACGTTTTACCCGTGCCGGTTCCGGCTTCGACCACCAGCGGCTGAGCCTTATCGATGGCGCGTGCAACGGCGTGCGCCATCTGGCGCTGAGGCTCACGGGGCTTGAAGCCGGGAATAGCCTGCGCTAATTGACCTTCAGGGGAAAAATCGTCTGCCACGGTGCTCTCTCACTGTATTTTTGCACAGGGATTATGTCAGCCCATCCTCTCCTGTGCCACCCCAAATAGTGACGACACGAGAACAATATGGCAGTCTTGCCGCCTGACGACGAAAAATAACGAGGAAACGTTTATGACAATTGTGCGCATTGATGCCGAAGCCCGCTGGTCTGATGTGGTGATCCATAACCAGACGCTCTACTACACCGGCGTACCGGCTAACCTGGACGCGGATGCGTTCGAGCAGACGTCTAACACCCTGGCGCAGATTGACGCGGTGCTGGAAAAACAGGGCAGCGACAAATCCCGCATTCTGGATGCGACGATTTTCCTGGCAAACAAAGAGGATTTCGCGGCGATGAACAAAGCCTGGGATGCATGGGTAGTGGCGGGTCACGCGCCTGTACGCTGTACCGTACAGGCCACGCTGATGAAGCCGGAATATAAGGTAGAGATTAAGATTATCGCGGCGGTGTAGGCCCGATTACTCTTCTGGATCTTCATCTTCATCTTCGAAACGCGCCACGATCCGCTCGCCGGAATGACTGGCGCGAATCTCCTCTGCGACAACGGTAATCGCCTGTCCGCTGCTCATCCCCTGGGACATCAGTTCCTGAATTCGCTCAACCGCTTTCTGCTGCTGTTCATGGCTCAGAGAAGGTAAACCTGCAAACATCGTCAACTCCTGCTAAATTATTCGCGCTAATTATTTCACGCTGCCCGGTAGTATGCCACACATGAACATGCGCTTCCCCACTGTTATTACCTTGCCCTGGCGTGCAGACGCCGCTGAATTCTGGTTTGCCCGCCTGAGCCATCTTCCGTTTGCGATGCTTTTGCATTCCGGCCATGCGGACCATCCCTATAGCCGCTTCGACATTCTGGTGGCCGATCCGCTAAAGACGCTGACAACCGATGACCTGTCGTTAACGGACGATCCCCTGAAGCTGCTGCAGCAGGCCATTAACGCGCTGGGCTTATCTGCCGCACCAAACCTGGACCTCCCTTTTCAGGGGGGCGCGCTGGGCCTGTTTGGTTACGATCTGGGTCGCCGTTTCGAAACGCTGCCGGAGCATGCGCAGGCTGATATTTCCCTGCCAGACATGGCCGTGGGGCTGTATGACTGGGCGTTAATAGTCGATCACCTGAAAAAAACGGTTTCCCTGCTGAGCCATCATGACGTGCAGGCGCGTCTGGCCTGGCTTGAGGCGCAACAGCCTGCACCGGCACAGACGTTTACCTTGACCTCAGGCTGGCGCTCAAATATGAGCGCAGCGGAGTACGCCAAAAAATTCGCGCGCGTTCAGGCGTATCTGCAAAGCGGTGACTGCTATCAGGTTAACCTTGCCCAGCGCTTCCAGGCGACATACCGGGGAGATGAGTGGCAGGCGTTTACCCGTCTTAACGCCAGCAACAAGGCGCCGTTTAGCGCGTTTGTCCGTCTGGAACGGGGGGCCATACTCAGCCTGTCACCCGAGCGCTTTATCCATCTGGCCGAGGGCACGATTCAAACCCGTCCGATTAAAGGCACCCTGCCGCGTCTTGCCGATCCCGACGCCGATCGCCAGCAGGCGGAAAAGCTCGCCGCCTCTCCGAAAGACCGCGCCGAGAACCTGATGATTGTCGATCTGATGCGTAACGACATTGGCCGCGTCGCCGAACCGGGCAGCGTGCGCGTGCCGGAACTGTTTGTCGTCGAGCCTTTCCCGGCGGTGCATCACCTGGTCAGTACCATTACCGCGCGTCTACCCGCCTCTCGCACCGCCTGCGATCTGCTCCGTGCCGCGTTTCCGGGCGGCTCCATCACCGGCGCGCCTAAAATTCGCGCCATGGAAATCATCGATGAACTGGAGCCGCACCGCCGCAATGCCTGGTGCGGCAGCATCGGCTATATCAGCCTGTGCGGCACCATGGATACCAGCATTACCATTCGCACGCTGACGGCCTGCGACGGAAACCTTTACTGCTCGGCCGGGGGCGGCATTGTTGCCGATAGCCAGGTCGATGCGGAATATCAGGAAACCTTTGATAAAGTTAACCGTATCCTGAAACAACTGGAGTAATCACGGGTGGAAAAAGAGAACCTGACGCTGGACGATTTCTTATCTCGCTTTCAGCTATTAAGACCGCAGGTCAACCGCGAAGCGCTGAACCAGCATCAGGCGGCCGTGCTGATCCCGGTCGTGCGTCGCGCGCAGCCGGGCCTGCTGCTCACCCAGCGTTCTCCCCATTTACGTAAGCACGCGGGTCAGGTCGCCTTTCCGGGTGGCGCAGTGGACAGCTCCGACGCCTCGCTGATTGCCGCCGCGCTGCGGGAAGCGCAGGAAGAGGTTGCCATTCCGCCAGAGGCCGTTGAGGTCATCGGCGTGCTGCCGCCCGTCGACAGCGTTACCGGTTTTCAGGTCACGCCGGTGGTCGGCATTATCCCGCCTGGCCTGCAGTATCACGCCAGCGTCGATGAAGTTTCAGCGGTGTTTGAAATGCCGCTCGAAGAGGCACTCCGGCTCAGCCGCTATCATCCGCTCGATATCCATCGACGGGGGCATGACCATCGGGTCTGGTTGTCCTGGTATCAGCATTATTTTGTCTGGGGCATGACGGCGGGCATCATTCGCGAACTGGCGCTGCAAATCGGCCTGAAACCTTGACTATACTTTACATTCCATCCTTTTTCGCAGGTTTGCGATCCGCGTCGCGCTATTAGCAAAACCCATCGTTAACCATTAGTTTAATTCATGTGAATAGTTAAGCCGAGGTCGGTGTTCCCTCTTACACTATGCGCAGTTATAACATCGTTACTGGAACCCCGGTAACCCTGTCAGGAGTGTGAAAGTGATTAGTATATTCGACATGTTCAAAGTGGGAATTGGCCCTTCGTCTTCCCATACTGTTGGCCCGATGAAGGCCGGTAAACAGTTCGTCGATGATCTGGTCGAAAAAGGATTACTGGAAAGCGTTACCCGTGTCGCCGTGGATGTTTACGGCTCGCTGTCATTAACGGGTAAAGGCCACCACACCGATATCGCCATTATTATGGGTCTGGCAGGCAATATGCCGGATACCGTAGATATTGATGCCATCCCGGCATTCATCCGCGACGTGGAAACACGCGGCCGCCTGCTGCTGGCAAACGGCCAGCAGGAAGTCGATTTCCCGCAGGATGACGGCATGCGTTTCCGTAGCGACAACCTGCCGCTGCATGAAAACGGCATGACCATTCACGCTTACAGCGGTGAAAAAGAGATTTACAGCAAAACGTATTACTCCATCGGCGGTGGCTTCATCGTGGATGAAGAGCATTTTGGCAAAGACAGCGTCGGCGACGTCAGCGTACCGTACCCGTTCAAATCGGCTACCGAGATGCTGGGCTACTGCAAAGAGACCGGTCTTTCACTGTCCGGCATGGTGATGCAGAACGAACTGGCCCTGCACAGCAAAAAAGAGATTGAAGACTATTTTGCGAACGTCTGGCAAACCATGCGCGCCTGTATCGACCGTGGGATGAACACCGAAGGCGTTCTGCCGGGTCCACTGCGCGTACCGCGTCGTGCCTCTGCCCTGCGCCGTATGCTGGTGACCACGGACAAGTTCTCCAACGACCCGATGAACGTGGTTGACTGGGTAAACATGTTTGCCCTGGCGGTTAACGAAGAGAACGCCGCCGGTGGTCGCGTCGTGACGGCGCCAACCAACGGTGCGTGCGGTATCGTTCCGGCAGTGCTGGCGTATTACGATCACTTTATTGAGCCCGTGACGCCGGACATCTACATCCGCTATTTCCTTGCGGCTGGTGCCATCGGTGCGCTGTACAAAATGAATGCCTCCATCTCCGGTGCGGAAGTGGGCTGTCAGGGTGAAGTGGGCGTTGCCTGCTCCATGGCGGCAGCGGGTCTGGCAGAGCTGCTGGGCGCAAGTCCTGAGCAGGTCTGCGTGGCGGCGGAAATCGGTATGGAACATAACCTCGGTCTGACCTGTGACCCGGTCGCGGGCCAGGTTCAGGTGCCGTGCATCGAGCGTAACGCGATTGCCTCGGTGAAAGCCATCAACGCCTCACGGATGGCGATGCGCCGTACCAGCGAACCTCGCGTATCGCTGGATAAGGTGATTGAAACCATGTACGAAACCGGCAAGGACATGAACGCGAAATACCGCGAGACGTCCCGCGGTGGCCTGGCCATTAAGGTGCAGTGCGACTAATACTGCCTTTCGCCCATCTGCAACGGATGGGCGAATTTCCCTCTTCTTTCTCGTCTCCTTCTGCTTTCCCCACTACACTTTTACTGTTGCGTCCGGCTTTTGTGGCTGGTGGCTTATCAGGCGACCGTTCATGCAAACTGCACAAACGATCATTAAAAACTATCGCCGAAAACGCGTTATCGTCTGTGTGACGGTTGCGCTCCTCACGCTCATCCTGACGTTAGGCATTCGCTTTATTTCACAGCGCAATGTTAACCAACAGCGGATCCTCGATTTTACAAGCCACACCGTTCGCGCCCTTGATAACGTCCTGCTTTCTTTAGAGAACCGCCGCAGCGTGCTGCAGCCCCTGGTTGGGCAGCCCTGCCCGCAGGCGCACCTGGCGCTGCGAAAGCAGGCCGCCATTTTGCAGACGGTACGCTCCATCGCCCTGATTAACGACGGAATCCTGTACTGCTCGAGTATTTTCGGGAGCCGCAATGTGCCCGTTCGCGACTTCCTGAAAGAATTACCCGCCAGCACGGCGAAGCTAATTTTATCGAGCGACCAGTGGCTGCTTAAGGGTAGCCCGATATTGATCCAGTGGTATCCCGTCTCTCAGGACGGTGAAGCTGGCGTTATCGAAATCATCAATATCGATCTGATTGCCAAAATGATCCTCGAGCCCCAGCGCCCGCTCATCAATGACGTGGCGCTAACCGTAGGCGATCGCTTTCTGCGCTATGGACAACGCGTCAGCGACAGCCTGACGTTTGATGAGGAGGGCTCTCTTTTCCGGCAATCGTCAACCCGAAACCCTTTCACCATTACGGTCAGCGGGCCAGGCCCTGGAGAATTAGCCTTAAAAAGCCTGCCAGCCCAGCTGCCGCTGGGACTCATGCTCAGCCTGCTGCTGGGCTATCTCGCCTGGCTGGCAACGGCAAACCGGATGAGCTTTACGTGGGAGATCGATATGGGCATTGCGGCGCGGGAATTTGAGCTTTTCTGCCAGCCGCTGGTGAATGCCCGTACCCAGGCGTGCACCGGCGTGGAGATCCTGCTGCGCTGGAATAACCCCCGTCAGGGTTGGATCACCCCGGAGGTGTTTATCCCTCTGGCAGAAGAACATAACCAGATTGTCCCCCTGACCCGCTACGTCATCGCCGAAACGGTGCGCCAGATAGGCTACTTCCCTTCCAGCGCCGGTTTTCACATCGCTATTAACGTCGCCGCCAGCCATTTCCGTCACGCGGTGTTGATACAGGACCTGAACCGCCTCTGGTTCAGCGCCTGTCCGCGCCAGCAGCTGGTGATTGAACTCACGGAACGAGATGCGCTGCTGGATGCGGATTATCGCATCGTGCGCGAACTGCATCGCAAAGGGGTGAAGCTGGCCATCGACGATTTTGGTACCGGGAACAGCTCCCTCTCCTGGCTTGAAAAGCTTCACCCGGACGTGCTGAAAATCGACCAGTCGTTTACCACCGCCATCGGCACCGACGCCGTGAACTCGACGGTGACGGATATGATTATTGCGCTGGGACAGCGGCTGAATATTGAACTGGTGGCTGAAGGGGTCGAGACGGAGGAGCAGGCGCGCTATTTGCGCCGCCATGGCGTGCCTGTCCTGCAGGGGTTTTTCTATGCGCGGCCCATGCCGCTACGGGATTTTCCGAAGTGGCTGGCGGGAAGTTCGTCCCCGCCAGCGCATCATAATGGGCACATCGTGCCCTTAATGCCGCTGCGCTAAGCTGGCTTACTCATCTTCGTCGTGGACTGATTGTTCTTTAACAATGCGAACCATATCAACGCGATAGTCGTTGGCTTCAACGATCGTAATGTGCAGCGGCGCCAGCTCGATCACATCTCCGACGCGCGGGATTTGCCCATTAACGGCGATCACCAGGCCGGCAACGGTCGCGATGTCTTCTTCATCGTTGATCACGTTTTCCAGCCCCAGCGTGTGCGAGAGCGCGTGCAGGTCGGTGGTACCTTTAACCAGCCAGCCTTCACCGTCGGCAACGATCTCTGGCGTTTCGTCGGCATCCGGGAATTCACCGGCAATCGCTTCCAGCACGTCCAGCGGCGTGACCAGCCCCTGCACTACGCCAAACTCGTTGGTGACGATAACAAAGCTACCGCGAGCGCGGCGCAGCACCCCGAGCAGGTTGATAGGATCCAGCGTTTCCGGCACGACAATCGCAGGCGACGCGGCGGCAACGGCTTCCACGTTGACGCCCTCTTCCAGGGCCACCAGCATCTCTTTTGCCCGCACCACGCCGATGATCTCATCCAGCTCACCGCGGCACACCGGGAACAGGCTGTGCGGAGAAGAGAGCAGCTGCTGGCGAATTTCATCGACGCTCAGGTTTGCATCAACCCAGCTGATTTCCCCGCGCGGCGTCATGATGCCGCGCAGCGAACGGGAGGCCAGGGAGAGCACGCCGTTGATCATGTAGCGTTCTTGTTCCACAAACGCCCCTTCCGGGACCGGAACCGGGTTATGGTTTTCGGAATCAGACTGGACGTTCACCTGACGACGACCGCCCATCAGCCGCAGAATCGCGTCTGCGGTACGGGCGCGCAGCGGCTGATTCGACTGCTGCTTAATAAAGTTACGGCGCGCAATCTGGTTGAACAGCTCGATCAGAATCGAGAAGCCAATCGCGGCGTACAGGTAGCCTTTCGGAATATGGAAGCCAAAACCTTCCGCCACCAGGCTCAGACCAATCATCAGCAGGAAGCTCAGACACAGCACGACCACCGTCGGATGCTGGTTGACGAAGCGCGTCAGCGGCTTCGAGGCCAGCAGCATGACCGCCATCGCAATAACGACCGCCGCCATCATTACCGGCAGATGATTCACCATGCCGACCGCCGTGATCACCGCATCCAGCGAGAATACCGCATCAAGCACCACAATCTGCAGCACCACCACCCAGAAGCTGGCATAGCCTTTACCGTGCCCATCATCGTGCTGACGGTTTTCCAGCCGCTCATGTAACTCCGTCGTCGCTTTGAAAAGCAGGAATATCCCCCCGATCAGCATGATTAAATCACGCCCGGAGAAGGTATAGTCCATGACGGAGAACAGCGGTTTGGTCAGCGTGACCATCCAGGAGATGACGGAGAGCAGCCCCAGTCGCATAACCAGCGCCAGCGAGAGACCAATCAGACGCGCTTTATCACGCTGTTTTGGCGGCAGTTTGTCCGCAAGGATGGCGATAAACACCAGGTTATCAATGCCGAGAACAATCTCCAGCACCACCAGCGTGAGCAATCCCACCCAGATTGACGGGTCCATTAAGAATTCCATGACAAGCTCCTGCTAAAGGAATGACGAAACGGTGCCCCACTCAACGTGGGTAAAACAGAGGCAAACAGAGTCGATACGTGGCGAGGGTCGCCGGTGAATAAGGCGCGAAATGGCCTGGTTGATGACTGACGTCGGTGACGGTCCATATAGTGGGCTGTAACCCTATACTCCTGAACGATTAAACGGAGGCTAAACATATCAGAGACACTGTGTTTTTAGCAAAGATTTACGTTCCTTTGCAAAGTTCTGTAACACAGCGGCTTTACTCTACGGATAAATCTGTAACGCGTGGCTAAATTACGGATCTTCATCACATAAATTATTTTTTCACTATCTAAAATAATTCGCGGAAGTCTTAGTTTTTTGAACTCTAACCCTTATCTGAATCGATTCGGTTCGCCAATACGATTCTCAGTACGACTGCCTGGCAGGCGTATTAATGATAATAAAAGGAGGTAGCAAGTGACCATTGCTATTGTCATAGGCACACATGGTTGGGCTGCTGAGCAGCTACT
Source organism: Enterobacter cloacae complex sp. P16RS2 (assembly GCF_014982155.1). Classification (NCBI taxonomy): domain Bacteria; kingdom Pseudomonadati; phylum Pseudomonadota; class Gammaproteobacteria; order Enterobacterales; family Enterobacteriaceae; genus Enterobacter; species Enterobacter cloacae complex sp. P16RS2. Next base: position 81,793 of record NZ_JADCKW010000003.1, read on the forward strand.
CAAAACGGCAGAGATGCTGTTGGGCGAGCAGGAAAACGTCGGCTGGATCGATTTCGTTCCCGGTGAAAACGCCGAGACGCTGATAGAGAAGTACAACGCTCAACTCGCGAAGCTGGATACCAGCAAAGGCGTGCTGTTTCTCGTTGATACATGGGGCGGCAGCCCGTTCAATGCCGCCAGCCGCATTGTCGTCGATAAAGAGCACTATGAAGTTGTCGCCGGGGTTAATATTCCCATGCTGGTGGAAACCTTCATGGCGCGCGACGACAATCCGGCGTTCGATGAGCTGGTGGCGCTGGCCGTTGAAACCGGTCGCGAAGGGGTAAAAGCCCTGAAGGCGCAGCCGGTTGAAAAACCTGCCCCTGCGCCTGCAGCGGCACCAAAAGCGGCAGCACCGGCAAAACCGATGGGCCCGAACGATTACATGGTCATCGGCCTGGCGCGTATTGATGACCGCTTAATCCACGGCCAGGTCGCCACGCGCTGGACCAAAGAGACCAACGTTCGACGCATTATCGTGGTCAGCGATGAAGTGGCCGCTGATACCGTACGTAAAACCCTTCTGACTCAGGTTGCTCCTCCTGGCGTTACCGCGCACGTCGTGGATGTCGCCAAGATGATCCGCGTTTACAACAACCCGAAATACGCGGGTGAACGCGTGATGCTCCTGTTCACTAACCCGACAGACGTTGAGCGCATTGTTGAAGGCGGCGTGAAAATCACCTCCGTGAACATTGGTGGTATGGCCTTCCGTCAGGGCAAAACGCAGGTCAACAACGCCATTTCAGTCGATGCGAAAGATATCGAGGCATTCAACAAGCTGAATGCGCGCGGTATTGAACTGGAAGCCCGTAAGGTTTCTACGGATCAAAAACTGAAAATGATGGATTTGATCGGCAAAGTTGGGAAATAAGCCCGTGCCGGTTCTCATATAAAGTTTATGTAATAGGAGAAGTGCAATGGAGATTACCACTCTTCAGATTGTGCTGGTGTTCGTCGTCGCATGTATTGCGGGTATGGAATCCGTACTTGATGAATTTCAGTTCCACCGCCCTCTGGTGGCCTGTACGCTGATTGGGGCCGTTCTGGGTGACATGAAAACCGGTATCATCATCGGTGGTACCCTGGAAATGATCGCCCTGGGCTGGATGAACATCGGCGCGGCGGTTGCGCCCGATGCCGCGCTGGCCTCTATCATTTCGACCGTTCTGGTTATTGCTGGTCACCAGAGTATTGGTGCCGGTATCGCGCTGGCGATCCCGCTGGCTGCAGCTGGCCAGGTTCTGACCATCATCGTTCGTACTATCACCGTTGCCTTCCAGCACGCGGCGGATAAGGCGGCCGAAAACGGCAACCTCACGGCACTGTCGTGGATCCACGTTTCATCCCTGTTCCTGCAGGCGATGCGTATCGCGATCCCGGCGGTTATCGTGGCGATCTCTGTTGGTACCAGTGAAGTTCAGAGCATGCTGAACGCCATTCCAGAAGTGGTCACCGGCGGTCTGAACATCGCGGGCGGTATGATCGTGGTCGTCGGTTATGCGATGGTCATCAACATGATGCGCGCAGGCTATCTTATGCCGTTCTTCTACCTCGGCTTCGTGACCGCTGCCTTCACCAACTTCAACCTGGTTGCACTGGGTGTGATTGGTGCGGTAATGGCGATTCTCTACATCCAGCTCAGCCCGAAATACAACCGCGTCGCGGGTGCCCCAGCGCAGGCTGCTGGTAACAACGATCTCGATAACGAACTGGACTAACAGGTGAGCGAAATGGTTGATATGACAAAAACTACCACCGAGAAAAAACTCACTCCGGGTGATATTCGTGGCGTGTTCATCCGTTCTAACCTGTTTCAGGGTTCATGGAACTTCGAACGTATGCAGGCGCTGGGCTTCTGCTTCTCCATGGTACCGGCTATCAAACGCCTGTACCCGGAAAACAACGAAGCGCGCCGTCAGGCGATCAAGCGTCACCTGGAATTCTTTAACACCCATCCTTATGTAGCTGCTCCGGTTCTGGGCGTAACGCTGGCGATGGAAGAACAGCGTGCGAACGGCGCAGAGATTGACGACGGTGCCATCAACGGTATCAAAGTCGGCCTGATGGGCCCGCTGGCCGGTGTCGGTGACCCAATCTTCTGGGGTACCGTGCGTCCGGTCTTCGCGGCGCTGGGTGCCGGTATCGCGATGAGCGGCAGCCTGCTTGGCCCGCTGCTGTTCTTCATCCTGTTCAACGCCGTGCGCCTGCTGACCCGTTACTACGGTGTGGCCTACGGCTACCGTAAAGGGGTGGACATCGTTAAGGACATGGGCGGCGGCTTCCTGCAAAAACTGACTGAGGGGGCGTCAATCCTCGGTCTGTTTGTCATGGGGGCGCTGGTTAACAAGTGGACGCACGTGAACATCCCGCTGGTGGTCTCGACCATCACCGGACAGGATGGTCAGACCCGCGTCACCACCGTGCAGACGATTCTGGACCAGCTGATGCCGGGCCTGGTGCCGCTGCTGTTGACCTTCGCCTGCATGTGGCTGCTGCGTAAGAAAGTGAACCCGCTGTGGATCATCGTTGGCTTCTTCGTCATCGGTATCGCGGGCTACGCTGTCGGCCTGCTGGGTCTTTAAGTTTCAATGCTATAGGCCGGGGGCTTGCCCCCGGTTTTTTTTATCTGGAGGATGAATGACTGTCACGGACATCGTACTGGTTTTATTTATTGCTACCCTTCTGGCTTACGCGATCTATGACGAGTTCATCATGCCCCGCCGTCACGCCGAGACACTGCTCTCCCTTCCCCTTCTGCGACGCGGGCGCGTGGATGCGTTTATCTTCGCGGGTCTCATCGTTATTCTTATTTACAATAATGTCACCAGCCATGGTGCAATATTAACCACATGGTTATTATGTGCGCTGGCATTAATGGCGGTTTATCTGTTCTGGATCCGCACGCCGAAAATCATTTTTAAATCCCGCGGATTTTTCTTCGCCAATGTGTGGATAGAATATAACCGTATTAAAGAGATGAATTTATCCGAAGACGGTGTGCTGGTGATGCAATTAGAACAACGCCGCCTGCTTATTCGGGTGAAGAATATTGACGACCTGGAAAAGATATACAAGTTACTCGTTAAAACTCAATGAGTTAAATATATAGCAATGGCTATATTCTGTGTTTATCTTGCGCAAGAAATATAGCCAAAGCTATATCCCTTTCGTTAATTTGTGCTCTATTTGTTAACGATATTTTCACGCTTAAAGACAAATGAAAATCGTTATCACCAAGCATTTTAAATAATGCCTCTTCGTTGTTGTTTTATATTCTCAAAATATGTTAAGGTTGCGCCCGTCGTTGGGGAGTAGCCGATTTCCTGCTCGCAGGAAATGTACGTGTCAACATACTCGTTGAAAAACGTGGCGCGTACGGATCGCTGACAGCACATCTTATGTGCGGCGCGATCAGGCGAGACCATAGATACATCAACTGCTGTTTACTGGGGGCAGTGATGTGTCATATGGATATCCCCGGTCTGGATGCTGTTATGAATATCTCCGCTACGATCCTCCTCGCTTTTGGCATGTCCATGGACGCTTTTGCGGCTTCCATCGGAAAAGGCGCCACGCTCCACAAACCTAAGTTCTCAGAAGCCCTGCGTACCGGCCTCATTTTTGGCGCTATCGAAACGCTGACGCCGCTTATCGGTTGGGGACTTGGCATGCTCGCCAGCCAGTTCGTGCTGGAGTGGAACCACTGGATTGCCTTCGTACTACTGGTGTTTCTCGGTGGCCGAATGGTGATAGAAGGTTTTCGCGGCGGTGATGATGAAGACGAGGAGCCGCAGCACCGCCACGGGTTCTGGCTGCTGGTCACCACGGCGATTGCCACAAGCCTTGATGCAATGGCCGTCGGCGTCGGTCTGGCATTCCTGCAGGTCAATATTATCGCCACCGCGCTGGCCATCGGCTGCGCAACGCTGATCATGTCTACGCTGGGCATGATGGTCGGACGGTTTATCGGCCCGCTGCTGGGTAAACGCGCCGAGATCCTGGGAGGAATTGTGCTGATTGGCATTGGTGCCCAGATCCTCTGGGCACACTTCGCCGGTTAATCTTCGCGCTGCCAGACGTGGATACTGAAATCCGTCTGGCAGTTAAATATTGATTGTAGAGCTAACGCTTCCCACACTTCCGGTTTTGCCCGCCACGCGAACGGCGTCATCTGCAGCAGCGCGATTGCTTCTTCCCCTTTAAGCGTCATTTCATACGCCACGCTTTGCTCCTGCTTCAGGTTAAAACCGGCCAGCTGTTCAGAATGAGGGGCATGCAGTCGCACTTCGTCGTAGATCAGCCCTTTCAGCTCCATCAGATGACGCGGGCCCGGCGTCACGGTGACGACCCATCCGCCCGGTTTCACCACGCGAGCCAGCTCTTCCGCCTTGCAGGGCGCATAAATGCGGATAACAGCATCCATGCTGGCATCGTCAAACGGCAGCCGGTGACTGGATGCCACGCAGAACGTCACGTCCGCGTAACGCTTTGCCGCCGCGCGAATGGCCACTTTCGACACGTCCAGACCGAATGTCAGCGCGCCCTTCTCACGGGCAATCCCGGCAAAGCGTGCGGTGTAGTACCCTTCCCCGCAGCCAATATCGAGCATGGCGGTGGCAGAATCCGGCAAAATGTCATTAAGCATCTGCGCGACGGTCTCCCGCAGCGGCAGATAGTGCCCGGCATCCAGAAACGCGCGGCGCGCCTGCATCATCTCTGCACTGTCGCCTGGATCGCGGGAGCGCTTATGCTGCACCGGCAGAAGATTCACGTAGCCTTCTTTTGCCATATCAAACTGATGCCCCTGCGGACAGGTATAGCTTTTATCTGAATGCGTCAGGGGGGCGTGGCAAAGGGGGCAGCTGAAGGACATGGTGACTCCGGAGCATAATCAAAGGGCGAAGTGTACCGCTATTCGCCCTGGTTATAAACGCCCGGTTAACGCATAACGATAAGGTGATCGGAGCCCGCCGGTAACCCGTCAGGTTTTACATTCTCCAGACGCAGCACGTTACCCATAATCTCGCTGAAGACAGGCGCGGAAACGGCACCGCCGTAGTAGGCGCCATTTTGCGGATCGTTAATGACCACCACCAGGGCAAAGCGCGGATCGCTGGCGGGCGCAACGCCGGCCGTATACGCAACGTATTTATCGACGTACTTTCCGCTGTCGTCAATTTTCTTCGCCGTGCCGGTTTTCACCGCCACCCGGTAATCGCGAACGGCGGCCTTAACGCCCCCGCCGCCGGGCAGCGCAACGCTCTCCATCATGTGCTCCACCTCGTGCGCGATCTCTTCCGGCATGACGCGGTGCCCGATTACGGGTGGATCGATACGCGTAATCGAGAGAGGTCGCTCGAGCCCGAAGCCGCCGATCGTGGCGTAGACGTGCGCCAGCTGGAGCGGCGTCACCATCAGCCCGTAGCCGAAGGCAAAGGTCGCACGATCGAGCTGGCTCCAGTATTTACGATTTGGCAACAGCCCCGCGCTCTCGCCCGTTAAGCCAAGCCCCGTATTCGTGCCAAACCCAAAGTTTCGATAGGTATCAATAAGATGCTGGACAGGCATTGCCAGGGAGAGTCGGGATACGCCGGTGTCGCTCGATTTTTGCAGGATCCCGGTCATCGTCAGTTCAGGATAATAGCCCACGTCGCGGATACGATGCCCGTCAAGGGTATACGGATGAGTGTCAATCACGCTGTCCGGCTGGACCAGGCCCTGCTGCAGGGCCGTCATCAGCACCAGCGGCTTGACCGTCGAACCGGGTTCGAACGTATCGCTGATCGCGCGATTACGAAAATCGTTTATCGTCGCGCCTTCCCGATTATTGGGGTTGAAATCCGGATAGCTCGCCATGGCGAGTATTTCCCCGGTTGGGATATTTATTAGCACCGATGCGCCAGACTCGGCCTTGTTCCAGGCCACGGCATTATCGAGCGCATCTTCGGTGATGGTTTGCAGCCGCTCGTCGATACTTAACTGGATGTTATGCGCCGGTGCGGGCGCCACTTCCGTCAGGTTTTCAACCACGCGTCCGTAGCGGTCTTCCCTTACCTGTCGCACACCCGCCTTGCCGGTCAGCTGCGCGTTAAAGCTTTTTTCCACGCCTTCAATACCCTGCCCGTCAATATTGGTGAAGCCAATCAGGTTCGCTGCCACATGGCCGGCAGGATAAAAACGGCGAGATTCATCGCGTAAATTGATACCGGGCAGATTCAGCTTATCGATCCACTTCGCCTGTGCGGGATCGACCTGACGGGCAAGATAAATAAAACGCCCCTGCGGGTTGGCGTTGATTCGCGCCGAAAGTGTGCCCAGCGAGAGATGCAGCGCGTTTGCCAACGCCTGCCAGCGTTCGTCAATGCCAACGCCCCCTTTTGCCAGCACCGTTTTAGGATCGGCCCAGACGGCCCGGACGGGCACGCTCACCGCCAGGGGGCGACCTTCGCGATCCATTATCATGCCCCGCGGCGCATCAATCGCCAGCTGGCGGAGGGATCGCATATCTTCCTGCTTCACCAGATTGTCAGGCTTGATGATTTGCAGCCAGGCAACGCGGCCCAGCAAAAAAGCCAGACTACAAAAAATAGCTAAGCAGAGCAGCACAAAACGCGCTGGCGTGAAATTGCCAGCGGTCGTTATCAATTTCTTCTTCACCTGAACCCCAGAACTGTTAAACAACGCCCTGATTTAACGGGAAAAGATGGGTTTAAGGTGGCAAAACAGTGCTACTAACCTCGCAGCTTTGCAACAAGTTACTAACAAGACCGCCAATGGTAATATTTTGAAAGATAAGGGACATAAAAAAGCCCCGCATTATGCGAGGCTTTATGTCTGAGATTGAAGTGCTAGGCGCTTCAGTCAGCAGCGGTTCGATCAGATAGCAGTTACGTTAACTGCAGCTGGGCCTTTCTGGCCGTCCTGAATTTCGAACTCAACGTTCTGGCCTTCAGCCAGAGTTTTGAAGCCGTTACCCTGGATTGCAGAGAAGTGTACGAACACGTCTTTGCTGCCGTCAGCAGGAGTAATGAAACCAAAACCTTTAGACTCGTTGAACCACTTAACTTGACCTTTAATCTTTGCCATTTTGCAAAATTCCTTAGAGTGTTTTCTTAGCCCGCAGGCATTAACTGAGATAAAACTGAGACATTACTGCATGAGGCACTAATATAAGGTTCGGCAGAGAAGCGGTATTCAACGACAACGTGTTTACTCAGGACTTCTTTACTGAAAATGCCACACATAAACAGAACTGTACCTCGTTTGACCCAAAACGTGTTATCACACACTATGTTTAATATGGCAAGCCATTTTTAAACATGTCTCGATCCGCCGCACAAATTCGAACAGTGCCTGTCAGGTTTTGCACAATTATGCGCATCACTTACAGACAGCTCTGCTGCGTAACAAAGACCCAGCGTTGCTTTCACAAGCGCTGTAATCTAAGACTTTTTTAACATAGCTCAATCATTACGAAGCGTCCAGCAAACGGGAAAAGAAATCTTACGTCCTGATTGAGTTAGAACAATTTGTGAAAACTTATGCTTAAATCATTGTAACGCGACCAAATTGTTTCAGAGAAAAAACACTGTTAATAACCCGCGCCAAACTGTATTAAAATGCACCAACTAATAAACAGTGTTATGCACCAAAATAATGAAATTTTTATGACTCTGCATCAAAAGAAGGCAAGCAAAACGTTTCGATAAAAATAAAACATTCCTGCACGCGTTTACATACAGAATATATGCACTACGTTATCGCTTCGCTTATAAGGATAAATATTCACCAACTTTCAGTACCCTGAAAGAATGATTAACTGGTGCTAAATTATCTAGCGCGTCAGTTAACTCCCGCACAGGTTCATCGAGGGCTTCATCTGCCAGTTCAAACACGCCCCAGTGAATGGGAAACGCCAGAGGACAACCCAGCTGCTGCCACAATGCCACCGCAGATTGCGGATCCATATGATGGACAGCCATGAACCATCGTGGGGCATAGGCACCTATTGGTAACGCGGCAGCATCGATATGGCCAAGGCGTTCAGGTATCAACAGCAGCTCAGGCGAATACCCCGTATCTCCGCTGAACCAGAAACGATGATGTCGACCTTCCATAACCCAGCCGCACCATAATGAGCGATTGCGGTTCCATGGCGTGCGCATACTCCAGTGCTGTGCCGGTACGGCGGTCAGCGTCATCCCCTGCCAGGTGAAGCTCTGCCACCAGTCGAGCTCAACCACGCGTTTTGCCCCCCGGCGGCGAAACCAGTCGGCAAGGCCCAGCGGAACAAAAAAACTGACCTCGGGGAAGCGTTTGAGAATAAGGCGAATGGTCGCGTCATCAAGATGATCGTAATGATTATGGGAGATGACGACCGCATCAAGCTGATTGATTTGACAGACTGACAGCGCGGGAGGCGTTTTGCGCTGGGGTCCCAGGAAAGGGAGTGGAGAAGCGCGCTGTGAAAAAACCGGATCGGTAAGGATGATATTGCCGTCCAGCTGCAGCATTACGCTCGCGTGTCCCAGCCACCATACCCCATCTTCATGAGGTTGCGTAAGCTCAACCGGTTGCCACCACTGTTGGATAAAGTCTTCATAGCCCAGCGCGGGTGGCTTCGGTAAACCGGCCTCTTTACGCGCTTTGCGCCAACGGTCAAGATCGCCGGGTTGATGTCCGACAGGATCGGTATTACGAAAACCGTTCGGGGTGTGATGTTTCAGGGAGGGGTCATACCAGGGATTTTTCCAGACCACAGCCACCTCCCAGCATAAAAAGATTAACGCTCAGCCACCAGGCGGATAAAGTCGTCTTCGTCTTTGCTTTCTTCAGCGACCACGTCTTTCGGCGCGTCTTTCTCTTCCGGTTCGTTAGCCTCACACAGACGGCGTAGCAGCGCATTCTGACGTTTTTGCTGATCGAGCAGCGCTTCCAGCAGTTCAATCTGCTCGTTAGTACGGGAGCTGGCGCGGTTCACAAAAAACCAAATGACCAGGCCCACAAGCAGAACAACCAAAGAAATCATCAGGGATGCCATATTCAGCAGCCCTGAATTCAGTAACTCACCCATTTCACCACCTCAATAAAAACGTCTATTTTACCACTGGCGCGAAGGAAGGAAATCACCTTGAGAAAAAATGCGTATTACCACGGAATAAACTTATTGATTGCGCAAACGCCGCTAAAAAACTGTACATCCTGATCGCACATCACATTGATCGTCTGCGTCCATAACACCACGCACGCTATCAGCACGATAATCAGAATTACCCAGCGTATTTTTTTCACTCCACACTCCGTCTAAAAACCTGATGTAACGAGGTTAACACGCTTATCTTAAACAAGGACTAACTGTACCGCCATCGCACTTTTTTCAGAATCCTGCACTTGTTTCATCGTGTAAACCGTTTACGCTAGCTTTATGATAACAACGACAAAAGAGGCTAATGATGCGCTTCATTATTCGAACAATTATTGCACTGGCTATCGTCTGGATTGGCCTTCTGCTCACGGGTTATGGCGTGCTTGTTGGAAGCACCGAAAACGCAGCCGGGTTAGGGATTCAATGTAAATATTTAACAGCACAGGGCGTGAGCACTGCGCAATATCTGCATACTGACAGCGGGATCGTTGGCTTGACCAACTGTCCGGTCCTGCGAAAGACATCCGTCGTGATTGATAATGGCTAATCAGCAGGTGACATGACTGATATAAAAAACGCCGCAGCAGATGCGGCGTTTTTTTATGCGAGCAGAGATTAAAACGGGTAGTCGTGATAACCCATTTGTTCAGAAATCTTACGTGCGGCAGTGTGCAGAATAGCCACATACTCATGCAGACGCTCTTCGGAGAAGCGTAAGGTTGGGAAGGAGATACTTAAGCCCGCGATTACTACGCCAAAGCGGTCAAACACCGGAACGCCGATGCAGCGCAGCCCTTCTTCCTGCTCTTCGTTATCTTCGCCATACCCCTGCTCGCGTACGCGATCGAGCACCGTTAACAGCGCGTCTGTGCTGGTAATAGTTCGTGAGGTACTTTGCTTGTATTCCACGCCTTCGAGGATCTGCTTCACTTCTTCACGATCGCGCCACGCCAGCAGAACCTTACCAATCGCGGTGCTGTAGAGCGGGTTGCGACGACCAATGCGCGAGTACATGCGCAAATTGTACATGGAGTCGATTTTATGGATGTAAACAATGCTGTCTTCATCCAGCGCACCGAGATGGATGGTCTCTTTGGTCAGGCGAGAGATTTCACGCATCTGGATATCAGCGCTGCGGATCAGGTCAACATTTTGCAGCGCACGAGCGCCCAGCTCAAACAGCTTAAGCGTCAGAGAGTATTTTTCAGATTCGCCTTCCTGGGCAACGTAGCCCAGCGACTTCATGGTTTGTAAAAAGCGATACACGGTGCTTTTAGACATCATCACGCGCTGCGACAACTCTGTAATACCTATTTCACGCTCTTCCCCAAGCGCCTGTAAGATGCCAAACACCTTCAGCACGGAAGAAACAGAATCTGGCTGTTTATCCAAATCCGCAATAGCCATTTACCACCTCATAGCGAGTGTTTTATAAAAATCAGAACCGGTTTTTATTATAAGTTCCCCTCATGTCACCTGCAATCAATCCGCGTTTACTTCGTTACAAATCTGCGACATATCGCGGCTGTAACAATGCTAAAATAGTTACCCTGAGAATAATTTCACGCTGAGCTTTTTTAATCCTAATGGAAAAGATCCTTTCCGATGGTCTGCCTTTACCCCAGCGGTATGGCGCTATAGCGACCATCATTATCGGTATCTCAATGGCCGTCCTTGACGGCGCAATCGCGAACGTTGCCCTGCCAACCATCGCCAGCGACCTGCATGCCTCTCCCGCCAGTTCGATATGGATCGTTAACGCCTATCAGATTGCGATTGTGGTTTCCCTGCTCTCGTTCTCTTTCCTGGGCGATATGTTCGGTTACCGTCGGGTGTATCAATGCGGTCTGGTGGTTTTCACCTTCACGTCCTTGCTATGCGCCCTTTCAGATTCGCTGCATACCCTGACGCTTGCCCGCATCGCGCAGGGTTTTGGCGGCGCGGCGCTCATGAGCGTAAACACGGCGTTGATCCGCTTAATTTATCCCCAGCGTCATCTGGGGCGCGGCATGGGGATAAACTCGTTTATTGTCGCCGTCTCTTCCGCCGCCGGGCCGACTATTGCGGCGGCGATCCTTTCCGTTGCGTCATGGCAATGGCTGTTTGCTATTAACGTGCCGCTGGGCATTGTCGCTATATTCTTTGCCCTGCGCTTTCTTCCCGCTAACGGCCCTAAAAGCACCATGCCGCGCTTCGATGTGGCGAGTGCAGTGATGAATGCCCTGACCTTTGGCCTGCTGATTACGGCGCTGAGCGGCTTTGCGCAGGGACAGTCTCTGATGCTTACCGGCGCGGAGCTCATTTCCCTGCTGGCGATCGGCTTCTTCTTTGTTCGCCGTCAGCTCACTCTCCCCGTGCCTTTACTGCCGGTGGATCTGCTGCGTATTCCCCTCTTTTCCCTCTCCATTTGCACGTCAGTCTGCTCGTTCTGCGCCCAAATGCTGGCTCTGGTTTCTCTGCCCTTCTTTCTGCAGAGCGTGGTCGGCCGTTCAGAAGTGGAGACCGGCCTGCTGTTAACCCCCTGGCCACTAGCGACCATGGTGATGGCGCCGCTGGCAGGTTACTTAATTGAACGTGTCCATGCCGGTTTACTGGGAGCATTGGGGCTTGCGGTGATGGCGACAGGCCTTTTCGCGCTGGCTCTACTACCGTCATCGCCAACCGATCTGGACATCATCTGGCGCATGATTCTGTGCGGCGCAGGGTTTGGCCTGTTCCAGTCCCCTAACAATCACACCATCATCACATCCGCGCCGCGCCATCGCAGCGGAGGTGCCAGCGGCATGCTGGGGACCGCGCGCCTTCTGGGGCAAAGCAGCGGCGCGGCGCTGGTCGCCCTGATGTTTAACCTCGCCGGGCAAAACGGCAACCATGTTGCGCTTCTCACCGCGGGAGCCCTTGCCTCGCTCGCGGCGGTCGTCAGCGGCCTGCGCGTGACCCAGCCCAGGGTTCAGGCATAAAAAAAGCCGGGCGGAGTGTTCTCCTGCCCGGCTTATTAGAGTTCTTAGCGTTACTTCAGATATTCCCCACTGCGCAGCGCTTCGATACGTTTATCCAGCGGCGGGTGAGACATAAACAGCTCGCTCAGCGATTTGGATTTACCGTTAATGCAGAAGGCCATCATGCTGTTCGCTTCCTGCGGCTCATAGCTAGTTTTCAGACGCTGCAGCGCGGCAATCATCTTCTCACGACCAACCAGCTTCGCCGAGCCGGCATCCGCGTGGAATTCACGGTGGCGGGAGAACCACATGGTGATGATGCTGGCCAGAATACCGAATACCAGTTCCAGAACCATCGAAACGGCGAAGTAGATCAGCGGGTTGCCGTTGCTCTCTTCACCTTCATCACGGTTTCCGCCCATAAAGCCTGCCGCGATCTGCGCCAGAATACGGGAGATGAAGATCACGAAGGTGTTCACCACGCCCTGAATCAGGGTCATGGTCACCATGTCACCGTTGGCGATATGGCTGATTTCGTGGGCAATAACCGCTTCGGCTTCGTCACGGCTCATGTTCTGCAGCAATCCGGTACTGACGGCAACCAGTGACGCATCGCGACGGGCGCCCGTGGCGAAAGCGTTGATGTCCGGGGCATGGTAAATCGCCACCTGCGGCATGGCGATCCCGGCCTGACGGGATTGCTGAGCCACCGTGTTCATCAGCCACTGTTCCATATCGTTACGCGGCTGTTCAATAACCTCACCACCCACCGATTTCAGTGCCATCCACTTCGACATCAGCAGGGAGATGAACGAGCCACCAAAACCAAACAGCAGCGCCATAATCAACAGACCCTGAACGCTGCTCGACTGAATTCCTGTCAGGCTTAGCACGAGCCCGAAAACCACCATGACCGCCAGGTTGGTGAGCAGGAAGAGCGCGATTCGCATCATAATTTTCTTTTTACCTCAGTTTAACAAAACGCACTATGCGATTACCCACATCGTATGGGTATTGCGGCTATTTTCAAGCATCCGGCGGGCGTAAGTCACCAGAAAGACACAACTTTACACAATTGGAAATCTGACTGACGGAAGGATGCAGAACAAAAAGAAACAGGCACAATTTCTTGTGCCTGTTGGAAGGTTATTTTGCCGGAGCGGGCTGTACGGCTGCTTTCTCTTTTTCCTGATTCGCCAGGTCGAGAGCGATATGCACCGTCTCGTCCAGATACGGATCCGGCTCCTGGTAATCTTTTGGCAGATCGTCCAGTTTCTTGAGCAGAGGCTTGCCTTCGCGCTTGAAGCGATCGTTGATACGCGCCAGGCGGGTTGCATCATCCTCGTTGTTCTCTTTCTCACGCTGTGCGTAGTTCAGAGAAACGATATTCCGCTTATCTTTCAGGGCGTTGAATCGTGCAATGTCCTTCATGATGTACTGGAACTCCGGATCTTTCGCGATGCGGTCGTTATGCGCTTTCAGCAGTTCAGGGCCAAATTGCGTCATATCACCCGCTTTCACGTAGGTCGCGGCATTGATGCTGTCCCACGGCAAGGCGTTATCTTCAAACTTCTCGCCGGTTTCCGTCTCTTCCGTGCCTGTCGGCATCATGATGTCCGGCGTTACGCCCTTACGCTGCGTACTGCCGCCGTTCACGCGGTAGAATTTCTGAATGGTGTACTGAACCGAGCCCAGCGCAGGCCATTCCGGACGCAGCATCTGATCGTAAATACGATTCAGAGAGCGATACTGCTGAACGGTACCTTTCCCGAAGGTTGGCTCACCGACGATCAGCGCGCGGCCATAGTCCTGCATTGCAGCGGCAAAGATTTCAGACGCGGAAGCACTGAAGCGGTCAACCAGGACCACTAGCGGGCCTTTGTAGTAGACCACTCCGTCGTTGTCGGCATCTTCACGCACTTTACCGTTGTTATCGCGCACCTGAACCACCGGGCCAGATGGAATGAACAGACCGGAGAGTGAAACCGCTTCCGTCAGCGCCCCGCCGCCGTTACTGCGCAGGTCGATGATAATGCTGCTGACGTTCTGCTTTTCAAGCTTCTGCAGCTGAACCTTCACATCGTCAGTCAGCCCCACGTAGAAGCCAGGAATATCCAGAACACCCACCTTCTCTTTACCCACGGTTTTCACCGACATTTTCACCGCGCGGTCTTCCAGACGGATACGCTCGCGGGTCAGGGTAACGATACGGGTTTTGGTGCCTTTACCTGCTGGCAGAATTTCCAGACGAACCTTGCTGCCTTTCGGACCTTTGATCAGCGCAACCACGTCATCGAGACGCCAGCCGATCACGTCGACCATGTTCTGGCCTGTTTGTCCTACACCCACAATGCGATCGCCTACGCTAATCGCTTTGCTTTTGGATGCCGGGCCACCCGCGACCATGGAATTGATCACCGTGTAATCATCGTCCATCTGCAGCACCGCGCCGATACCTTCCAGAGACAGGCTCATCTCGGTATTGAACTGTTCGGTGTTGCGTGGAGAGAGATAGTTGGTGTGCGGATCGATTTCGTGTGCAAAGGCGGTCATCGCGAGTGAGAAAACATCCTCGCTGTTGGTCTGCGCCAGACGACGGATAGCAAATTTATAACGACGCGTCAGCGTGTCACGGATCTCTTTTTCGTCTTTGCCGGTCAGCTTAAGGCTCAGTTCGTCGTATTTAACTTTGCCGTCCCAAAGCGCATTCAACTCGGCTTCATCTTTTGGCCAGGGCGCTTTACTGCGATCCAGATTAAAGGTGTCGTTGCCGGTGAAGTCCATTGGACGTTCCAGCACTTTAAGCGCGTACTGATAGCGTTCAAAACGACGCTTTTGCGACAGGTTGTAGAGATCGTAGAACAGATCCAGCTTGCCTGAACGCAACTCGTCACCCACCTCGGATTTGCGCTTAGCGAACTGCTCGACATCGCTGGCGAGCAAAACGTTATGGCTGTAATCCAGCAAGTTCAGATAGCGGTCAAAGATTTTGGCCGAAAAGGCCTGATCGAGATCGAACTGACGATAGTGCGAGCGGGTAAAACGTGAGGTCACGCGCTCGCTCACCGTCGCGTGCTGCGTCTCTTCCTTGAGAACCGGAATTTGATCAACACGCGTGATATCGTCCACTGCAAAAGCGTGACCTGTTATGGCAAACAGGCCCGCCAGCGCGGTGAGCTTAAAAAAAGTGTTCATGCCAGGCTTGGCCTCCGTTTCAGAACAACAAGTGTTCTGCGCGTACAATCATTGACATACCAGAAGTCAGCTGTACACGAACGCCATCTTTGGTGATTTCCAGTACGGTGGCGTCCATAGCATTGTTACCCGCTTTTACCTTCAGCGCCTGACCTACGCTCAGGGCGTTAATGTCAGAAACCGGCGTATGGCGCGGCTCTTCACGAGGGGCACGCGGGGCTTTTGCTGCTGGTTTGTCTGCACGCGGTTTGCGATCGTTATTATCGTGACGACGCGGCGCAGGGCGTGGTTTACGCTCACGACGAGGCGCTTCTTCCTGGCCGTTTGCCGCGGCGGCTTCGCGTTTTTTCGCCTGCTGTTCTGCACGTTGTGCCTGAACGCGTGCTTTGGCTTCTTCAAGCTGCTTGCGCGCGTGCTCAACGTGCTGCTCGTCCAGCTCACCGCAAGGGTTGCCGTCGAGGTCCACGCGGGTAGCGCCTGGTTTGATACCGTACAGGTAACGCCAGCTCGAAGTATAAAGACGTAAGGCGGAACGCAGCTGAGTTTTGCTGAGGTTCATTTCCCCTTCAACACGCGCCACCAGATCCTGAAAAATACCGACTTTCAGGGGACGAGCTTCACCTTCCGCGCTGAAGCACTGCGGGAAACGCTCGGCCAGAAATGCGATAACTTCTTTACTGCTATTCAACTTAGGTTGATTTTCCATGAAATTTCCTGATTACAACGGACGTTGCCAACAAGCGCAGGCATGAACAGGCGTCATTATAATGACGCTATCAGTAAATGCTACGTTATCCGTTGATTATCCTGCGACGCTCGCAAAGAATTTTTGATAATCGGTTGCAGCGAGTACGTTTTCCAGATTCGCCACCAGCTCGCGTAGCCCCTGTTCGTCCTCGGTTGTAAAGCGACTGAAGACCGTACTGTCGATATCCAGAACGCCAATAATCTGATTTTTGACCACCAGCGGCAGAACGATTTCAGAATTACTGGCAGCATCACAGGCAATATGCCCGTCAAACGCATGAACGTCTTCCACACGCTGGACCTGATTTTCGGCCACCGCAGTGCCGCATACGCCACGCCCTACCGGAATACGCACGCAGGCCAGTTTGCCCTGGAACGGGCCGAGCACCAGCGTTTCACCTTCCAGGAGGTAAAAGCCGGCCCAGTTCACGTCAGAGAGACGTTCAAACAGCAATGCGCTAGTATTTGCCAGAGTGGCTAAGAAGCTGGTCTCACCCGCCATCAATGCCTTAAAATCGCGGTTCAGATCCGCGTAGAATTCTGTTTTGTTCATTATTCAATCACTTAGTTGTCTTACAAATTTACCGCATAGCCTATTAAAATAAGCATTAAATGCGCTCATGCTCAAGATGAATCCGTTCATGAGTTATTATAACTTTCAACAATACTTATTTGTGCGCAGCTGATGGCCTTAAAAACAACCAAAATTACGCCAACAAGAAAGATAACTGTCCATACGGTAAGCGAAGCTTTGCCACGTGCACATTATCAGCGTTGCCCCCAGTGCGATACGCTTTTTATGTTGCCGAAGATGAAATCGCACCAAAGTGCCTTTTGTCCGCGCTGCGACGCCAAAATTCGCGATGGCCGCGACTGGTCGCTAACCCGTCTCGCCGCTATGGCCGTCACCATGCTGCTGCTGATGCCCTTCGCCTGGAGCGAACCGCTGCTGAAACTTTACCTGCTTGGCGTGCGCATTGACGCCAACGTACTGCAGGGTATCTGGCAGATGACCCGTCAGGGCGATCCCATCACCGCTGCCATGGTGCTGTTCTGCACCGTTGGCGCGCCGCTGGTGCTGGTCGCCGCCATTGCCTATCTGTGGTTTGGCAATATTCTCGGCATGAACCTTCGCCCGGTGCTGCTGATGCTGGATAAGCTCAAAGAGTGGGTGATGCTGGATATTTATCTGGTGGGCGTGGGCGTTGCGTCAATAAAGGTACAGGACTACGCCTTTTTGCAGCCCGGCATCGGACTCTTTGCTTTCATCAGCCTGGTATTGCTGAGCATACTGACGCTTATCCACCTGAACGTTGAACAGCTCTGGGAGCGATTTTACCCTCAGCGCCCCGCCACGCGTCCTGATGAAAATCTGCGCGTCTGTCTGGGATGTCACTATACCGGCTTGCCCGACGCGCGTGGTCGCTGCCCGCGGTGCCACATTCCGTTGAGGCTGCGGCGCAACAACAGCCTGCAAAAATGCTGGGCCGCGCTGATCGCTTCCCTGGTGTTTCTGATCCCAGCCAATATGTTGCCGATTTCCATCATTTACGTGAATGGCGGGCGTCAGGAGGATACTATCCTCTCCGGGATTATCTCCCTTGCGCACAGCAACGTCGGGGTGGCGGCGATCGTCTTTATTGCCAGTATCCTGGTTCCCTTTACCAAAGTGGTGGTGATGTTTACCCTGCTCATCAGCATTCACTTTAAATGTGAACAAGGCTTACGGACCCGCATTCTGCTGCTGCGGTTCGTCACCTGGATTGGCCGCTGGTCAATGTTAGATCTGTTCGTGATTTCACTGATGATGTCGCTCATCAATCGCGACCAGCTACTTGCTTTTACAATGGGACCCGCGGCTTTTTATTTCGGCTCTGCGGTGATATTGACTATTCTTGCTGTGGAATGGCTGGATAGCCGCTTACTTTGGGATGCACATGAGTCAGGAAACCCCCGCTTCGCCGACTGAAGCGAGAATTAAAACAAAACGCCGCATTTCGCCATTCTGGTTGCTGCCCGTCATCGCCCTGATGATTGCAGGCTGGCTTATCTGGACGAGCTATGAAGATCGCGGGAGTACCGTCACCATTGATTTCCAGACCGCCGACGGCATCGTCGCCGGGCGAACGCCCGTTCGCTTCCAGGGGGTTGAAGTGGGTACGGTTCAGGACATCTCCCTTGGAAAAGGGCTGAACAAGATTCAGGTGCGGGTCAGTATTAAATCTGACATGCAGGATGCCCTGCGCAGCGAAACGCAGTTCTGGCTGGTCACGCCAAAAGCCTCTCTGGCCGGCGTGTCAGGGCTGGATGCGCTCGTGGGCGGTAACTATATTGGCATGATGCCGGGTAAAGGAGAGCCGCAGGATCACTTTGTTGCCCTGGATACACAGCCCAAGTACCGCCTCAATAACGGCGATTTAATGATCCATCTGCAGGCGCCGGACCTCGGTTCTCTGAACAGCGGTTCGCTGGTCTATTTCCGCAAAATCCCGGTTGGTCGCGTGTACGATTACGCGATCAACCCGAATAAACAGGGCGTCACCATCGACGTGCTGATCGAGCGTCGCTTCACCAATCTGGTGAAAAAAGGCAGCCGCTTCTGGAACGTCTCCGGCGTGGATGCGGACGTCAGCCTGAGCGGTGCGAAAGTGAAGCTGGAAAGTCTGGCCGCGCTGGTGAATGGTGCCATTGCCTTTGACTCCCCGGAAAATTCAAGCCCCGCCACCGCTGATGACTCATTTGGATTGTACGCTGACCTGGCGCACAGCCAGCGCGGCGTGCTCGTCAAACTCGCCCTGCCCGATGCTAAGGGGCTAAAAGCGGGTTCGACGCCGCTGATGTATCAGGGGTTGCAGGTTGGTCAGCTCACCAAAATGACGCTCAACCCGGGCGGCTCGGTCACCGGCGAAATGACTGTCGATCCGAGCGTGGTCGATCTCCTGCGCGAGAAAACGCGTATCGAAATGCGCAGTCCAAAGCTCTCTCTGAACGATGCCAGCCTCAGCACGCTGTTGACCGGCAATACGTTTGAGCTCATCCCCGGCGAAGGTGAACCCAGCAATAGCTTCGTGATTGCCCCGGCGGATAAATCCCTGCTGCAAAAGCCGGGCGTAGTGACCGTCACGCTGAATGCGCCAGAAAGTTACGGAATCGAAGCCGGTCAGCCGTTAATTTTACACGGCGTGCAGGTCGGCCAGGTGCTGGAGCGTAAGCTCTCCGAGAATGGCGTGACCTTCTCGGTCGCCATCGATCCGCAGTACAGCGACCTGGTGCACGGTGACAGCAAATTCGTGGTGAACAGTCGCGTCGACGTGAAGGTGGGTCTGGACGGCGTGGAGTTCCTCGGCGCCAGCGCCAGCGAATGGGTTAACGGCGGCATCCGCATTCTGCCCGGCGATAAAGGCCCCGTTCGCGACAGCTATCCTCTGTATGCCAACCTGGAGAAAGCGGTTGAAAACAGCCTGAGCGATCTCCCTACCACCACGCTGACGCTAAGCGCCGAGACGCTGCCGGACGTACAGGCGGGCTCCGTGGTGCTCTACCGCAAGTTTGAGGTTGGGGAAGTTATTACCGTTCGCCCGCGTGCGGATGCGTTTGATATCGAACTGCATATCAAGCCGGAGTACCGCAAGCTGCTGACGCCAAACAGCGTCTTCTGGGCCGAAGGCGGCGCGAAAGTTCAGCTTAACGGTAACGGGCTGACCGTGCAGGCCTCCCCGCTCTCACGCGCGCTGCGCGGGGCGATTAGCTTCGATAACCTCAGCGGCGCGGGCGCGAATCTGCGTAAAGGCGATAAGCGTATTCTCTTCCCGTCCGAAACCGCCGCACGCGCCGTGGGTGGACAGATTACCCTGCACGCGTTCGATGCCGGCAAGCTGGCGGAAGGCATGCCAATTCGCTATCTCGGCATTGATATCGGGCAGATCCAGAAGCTGACGCTGATTACCTCGCGCAACGAGGTGCAGGCCACCGCCGTGCTGTACCCGGAATATGTGCAGACCTTCGCCCGGACGGGTTCGCGCTTCTCGGTGGTCACGCCGCAGATCTCGGCCGCGGGCGTTGAGCATCTCGACACCATCCTGCAGCCGTACATCAACGTTGAGCCGGGCCAGGGCAATGCCCGTCGTGATTTCGAGCTGCAGGAAGCCACGATCACCGACTCGCGCTACCTTGGCGGCCTGAGCATCGTGGTGGAAGTACCGGAAGCGGGCTCGCTGAGCATCGGCACCCCGGTACTGTTCCGCGGCATTGAAGTGGGTACGGTCACGGGCCTGACGCTCGGTACGCTCTCCGACCGCGTGATGGTGGCGTTACGCATCAGCGAGCGTTACCAGCACCTGGTCCGCAATAACTCGGTATTCTGGCTGGCGTCCGGCTATTCGCTGGACTTTGGCCTGACGGGAGGCGTGGTGAAAACCGGCACCTTCAACCAGTTCATTCGCGGCGGTATCGCGTTTGCCACGCCGCCGGGCACGCCGCTGGCACCAAAAGCGCAGCCGGGTAAACACTTCCTGCTGCTCGAAAGCGAACCGAAAGAGTGGCGTGAATGGGGAACCGCCCTGCCGCGTTAATCTGACAGGCTCCGGTGTCAACGCACCGGAGCCTTTATGTTACACTGCGCACCTGAACTTTTCCCTGTGGTGTGCCCGTGGCTCAAAACTCCGTATTTCTTCCTGAACAATTCCTGGCGCAGATGCGCGAGGCGCTTCCCTCTCACCTGTCGTTAGACGATTTTATCGCCGCCTGCCAGCGTCCGTTACGCCGAAGTATTCGCGTCAACACGCTGAAAATCAGCGTCGATGATTTTCTGGCGCTGGTCTCGCCGTACGGCTGGCAGCTTACGCCGGTCCCGTGGTGCGCCGAGGGTTTCTGGATCGAACGCGATGACGAAGCCTCGCTGCCGCTGGGCAGTACCGCTGAACATCTGAGCGGTCTGTTCTATATTCAGGAAGCCAGCTCGATGCTGCCGGTGGCCGCCCTGTTCGCCGATGGCAATGCGCCTGAACGCGTGATGGATGTTGCCGCGGCGCCCGGCTCAAAAACCACGCAAATTGCCGCCCGGATGGGTAACCACGGGGCGATCCTCGCCAACGAGTTTTCCGCCAGCCGCGTGAAGGTGCTGCATGCCAACATCAGCCGCTGCGGTATACATAATGTTGCCCTGACGCACTTTGACGGACGCGTGTTTGGCGCCGCCTTACCGGAAGCCTTCGATGCCATTCTGCTGGACGCCCCCTGCTCCGGCGAAGGAGTGGTGCGTAAAGATCCCGATGCGTTAAAAAACTGGTCCGTGGAAAGCAACCTTGAGATCGCCGCCACGCAGCGCGAGCTGATCGAGAGCGCATTCCATGCCCTGCGTCCAGGCGGCACGCTGGTCTATTCAACGTGCACCTTAAACCGCGATGAAAACGAAGACGTCTGCCTGTGGCTGAAAGCGAACTACCCGGATGCCGTGGAGTTTCTGCCGCTTAACGATCTGTTCGCCTCGGCACAGGAGGCGGTCACGCCGGAGGGTTTCCTCCACGTGTTCCCGCAGATTTACGACTGCGAAGGGTTCTTTGTGGCGCGTCTGCGTAAAACGCAGGCGGTTGCTCCCCTGCCCGCGCCTAAATTTAAGGTCGGCAACTTCCCGTTTGCTCCCCTTAAAGGTCGCGATGCAGCACAGCTTGAAGCCGCCGCCAAAAAGGTTGGGCTGGTCTGGGATGAGAGTCTGCACCCCTGGATGCGTGATAAAGAGATATGGCTGTTCCCGGCACAGATCGAGCCGCTCATCGGAAAGGTCCGTTTTTCGCGAATCGGGATCCGCCTGGCGGAAGTGCATAACAAAGGCTATCGCTGGCAGCATGAGGCCGTTATCGCCCTTGCCGGATGCGAGAATACCTTTGCCCTGACGCATCAGGAAGCCGAAGAGTGGTACCGTGGTCGCGATGTCTATCCGGACAGCACGCCATCAGGCGATGAAGTGATAGTGACGTATCAGGGATATCCGCTGGGGCTGGCAAAAAAAGTCGGCTCAAGGCTGAAAAACAGCTATCCGCGCGAGCTGGTTCGGGATGGCCGTCTGTTTACCGGTAACGATCGCACAGCCTGAAAAAAAGCGCATTTTTTTACTGGCGATTTTGCTCTCCTTGTCTACGATCAAAAATGGGTGATCGCACTGGTCATACCAGATTTTGACAACCGACCCGGAGAGCACTATGACGAAAACCAGCGTGCGTATTGGCGCTTTTGAGATCGACGACGCAGAGCTGCGCGGCGAAGCACAAGGCGATCGAACGTTAAGTATTCCCTGCAAATCCGACCCGGATTTGTGCATGCAGCTCGATGCATGGGATGCAGACACCAGCGTCCCGGCAATACTTGATGGCGAACATTCTGTCCTTTACCGTGAGCATTACGATAGCAAAACCGATGCCTGGGTCATGCGTCTTGCCTGACCTAAAGAGAACCCGCCCGAAGGCGGGTTATTTATTACTGCAGCTGCGCCAGCGTGAAGTAACCGTCGAAAACAGCCCCCGTATCAATGTAGTGCAGATTATTAAAATCGTATCTTCTGTCGAGGGGCGTATGCCCAAACCAGAAATGATCCGCGCCGCTGATGCCCTCTCCTTTGCCCACCATAAATCCCATCAGCCTGTCGCGGTTCCATAAGACGCGCTGGGCGCTAACCGGTTTTTGCCAACAGTATTCCGCGGCCGGATAATCAGCATGGGCAATCACATTCAGACCGTTCGCACAGGTTATCTCGATGATATGCGGTAAATCGCGACAGGCGTCGAGCAACGACAGGGCAAGCTGCTGCTGGTCGCGTTCAAGATGCGAAAACCATATTCCACCATTCATCGTCCAGAGAGAAAAATCGTTATTATCCAGACTGTCGAGAGCCATTTGCTCATGGTTTCCACGCACGGCACGAAACCATTTTTCATGAATTAACTGCAGGCATTTAACGCTATCAGGGCCACGATCGATCACATCCCCGACTGAAATAAGTAAATCCTCATATGGGTTAAAATGACGGCGTTTAAGCTCATCCATAAGCCACTGGTAACAACCGTGTATATCGCTGACAACCCAGACGTGACGCCACATCCCACCTTCAATTCGCTGATACATAGGACCTCCTTTAAACAGTATAGCCGCCGCAGAAAAGGCAACAGACAGGCGCGGTCATCACGAAGTCAAACAAACGGTAAACCAAACAGAAATAAAGATCCTCGCGCTATTAATCCCCTTTTCCTGGCTCTTTAGAATAAGGGCAGAAAAAAAGAGGGGTCTTCACGTGTCTAATACGCACCTGCATAACGATGTTTTCTATCCGCATCGCACAAATATTATTTCCGAGCTGGTGAACGGCAAACGCGTTCCGGGTCCGATCTGGCGCAAACGCGAATATCGTCTGAAGTTCCTTTTACGCTCGCTTCTGTTCTGGTCCTCCACCCATCGCATGCTGGAAGCCCTTTCGGGGCGCGACGATTTCGACAGGCTGCTGGCCTCTCAAATTACGTTGCCCAGCAAGACCCACCGACAATATCTGATGCGCGGCCTGACGGCTAACGATCGCGCCGACGCTATCGTCAACCATTACTACTGGATTGATAGCCTGAAAGAGAGCGGTCTCGCTCAGGCCCTGACGAGCCCGCAGGAGCAAACCGTTGTGCAGTTCCATGCTAAAGACGGCGTAACCTATACGGTCAATGCTTCCTCTGCGGGAAAAGCCGAGCGCGAAGGAGAAAGCACGCTGTGGCTACACGACAACGAGGATACGCTGCTGGCCAGCCTGACCTTTAGCGTCGCGCGCAGCAACGGTCAACAAGTCATGGTCATTGGCGGGCTTCAGGGGCCCCGTCGCTGCGTATCGCGAGACGTCATTAAACAGGCCACCCGCGCCTGTCACGGCCTGTTCCCTAAGCGCGTGTTGATGGAAGTTCTTTTTCAGCTGGCTGCACAGTCATATGTCCGGGCGATTTTTGCCGTCAGCGATGAAGGGCACGTTTTCCGCGCGTTGCGATATCGCCTGAGCAAAGGCCGCCATTTCCACGCCAGCTACGATGAATTTTGGGCATCTCTGGACGGTAAAAAACTTTCAAGCTTCTGCTGGCAGCTGCCGCTGCAGATGGAGCGTAAATCCCTTGAAGAAATTGCCAGTAAAAAACGTGCCGAATACCGCCGTCGCTTTGAGCTGCTCGATGAAATAGAGGCGTCCGTGAAGTCCCGCTTTTAACGATGACTCTTGCTTTATCCGACTGTACACGAAAATTTAACAAAACTGGCAAAAAGGGCTGGACTTCGGCATGCTGTGTTGTGTTATGTTTTAGCAGGACGTACAGGATGTACGCGCTGTATGAGAAAGATTGCGTTGGGATTACGCGTTTACTTTCATACAGATAAAAAGAGACCGAATACGATTCCTGTTTCCGCTACAACCAGCACTTTTTGATATAATTCATGTAGTTACATGTCGAAAACCCGTCAAATACGGGTTTCAATGCTTACCAATACATCCATTCAAGATCAAACCGTTGCCATCTTTTTCGAGTGAGCGACGAGTGAAGTTAGGGATCGCACCGATCCGAAAACTCCCCCTCTTTTGCGTAGCTCCTTCCAGTTTCGCAACACGCCGCTTTACGCATTTCATCCTCATCAGCATAATCGCCCCGAATCCGTTTGTAAGACTTAACCAGCGCGCGCTACTTTTTCTCCCTGCCCTATACTTTCAGTCTGACTGACTGGAGGTTTCTATGTGTGGACGTTTTGCACAAGCCCAAACCCGTGAAGAATATCTGGCTTACCTGGCCAACGAAGCAGATCGCGACATCGCATACGACCCGGAACCCATTGGCCGGTACAACGTCGCACCCGGTACCAAAGTCCTGCTGCTGAGCGAACGCGACGAGCAGCTGCATCTCGATCCGGTGGTCTGGGGTTACGCGCCCGGATGGTGGGATAAAGCACCATTGATAAACGCGCGAGTTGAGACCGCGGCAACGAGCCGCATGTTCAAACCTCTCTGGCAGCATGGCCGGGCGATATGTTTCGCCGACGGATGGTTCGAATGGAAGAAGGAAGGCGACAAGAAACAGCCCTACTTCATCCACCGTGCCGATGGCCAGCCGATATTCATGGCAGCGATCGGCAGCACACCTTTCGAACGTGGCGATGATGCAGAAGGATTTCTCATCGTGACGTCTGCAGCTGATAAGGGCCTGGTCGACATTCACGATCGCCGTCCACTGGTTCTGTCTCCAGAAGCGGCCCGGGAATGGATGCGGCAGGATATAGGCGGGAAAGAAGCTGAGGAGATAGCCGCCGACGGAGCTGTGCCGGCGGATAAGTTTATCTGGCACGCCGTGACGCGCGCCGTGGGTAATGTGAAGAACCAGGGTCCGGAGTTAATCGAGCCCGTCACCTGACAACAAGCAGATCTGAGTATCTCGTCGTATACCGTGGCGAAAGCATTTCCCGCTTCATCTGCCACTGCTGCTGCACGCCCTGGCCTGCAAAATAGAGCGTGCCTTTACCGCCTTTGGCATTGAGCTGGTCAAGTACCTGCATCAGCTGTGCGCTGTCTTCGCGCGGCGCGTTCTCGTCGAACAGGTTGAGCTGAGCAACCCCCTGACTGAAGAAGTCACCAAGCATGATCCCAGCCTTTTGGTACCGATGTCCATCCTTCCAGATTGCATCAAGGCACCTGGTGGCGGCGTTGATAATATCGCGGCTGTCCTGGGTAGGTGTCAGAAGCTTTACCGATGCGCTATTGCCGTAGTATCGCTCGTTCAGCGCAAACGGCGACGTCTTCACGAACGCCGATATGTAACGACAGTATTGATGCTCGCCGCGAAGCTTCTCTGCTCCGCGGGCGGCATAGCTGCAGATGGCCTGACGCATCTGTTCGTATTCGGTAATCCGCTCCCCAAACGATCGGCTACAGACTATCTCTTGCTTCATCGGAGCGAACTCTTCCAGCTCAAGGCATGGCTCTCCGCGCAACTCGCGCACCGTTCGCTCCAGCACGACATTGAAGTGTTTGCGGATAACGGCGATATGCGTGTCCGCCAGGTCGAGCACGGTCTTGATGCCCATCGCTTCAAGCTTCTTGCTGATGCGGCGGCCGACGCCCCACACTTCATCAACGGGTAGCAATGCCATAAGCTTTCGCTGGCGATCGACGTTCGACAGGTCCACCACGCCGCCAGTGGCTTTCCAAGTCTTTGCCGCGTGATTGGCTAGCTTTGCCAGGGTCTTTGTCTGAGCAATCCCTACGCCGACGGCCAGGCCGGTATTCCTGCGCACTGCATCTTTCAGCTCATGGCCGAACTCTTCCAGCACGCGGCAGTTACGCACGCCAGTCAGGTCACAAAAGGCCTCGTCGATTGAATAAATTTCGACGCGAGGGCTCATTTCCTCCAGCGTTGTCATCACCCTGTTGCTCATGTCAGCGTAGAGCTCGTAGTTTGAACTGAAGCAAACCACGCCCTGATGCCGGAAGTAGTCCTTACATTTGAAGTACGGATCGCCCATTTTAATGCCGAGCTTCTTGGCTTCAGCAGAACGGGCTATTACACAGCCGTCATTATTTGAGAGCACGACAACCGGCTTCCCCCGTAGATCCGGCCTGAATACTTTCTCGCAGCTCGCATAAAACGAGTTAACATCAACCAGGGCAAACATCACATCACCGGATTGTCGTCGACCCATACCGGGCTAATGGTATGCGTGACCACGCCAACAAGGCGAACATCATCAAGAGCCTCGCCTTCTATGGCCTCACCATCATCAGTAATGAGCGAGTCACCGGCCCAGTACGCATGCTGCTGTCGGCCGCAAAACCAGATGAGCAAGGTGTCTCCGCGCTTAAACAGGGTTGAGCCCTCAACGACCTCATAGCCTCCCTGTATTTCAACTATGCTTGCCGAAGAAGAGAGTGGATCTGTTACCGCAATGAAGGCGGGGTGTATGTCTTCTGTGCGTGGCATAATCACCTCACAATATAACTGTATACATATACAGTATCGTCAAATATGAGGGTCGATCAAGTTTCACAGTGGTGCTAAACTTCAGACCTTTCAGAATTGACTGATTTATATAATGTTAAAGCTCTTTGCTAAGTACACATCAATCGGCGTCGTCAACACGCTCATTCATTGGGTTGTGTTCGCTATTTGCATATACGCGTTTCACACAGGTCAGGCACTTGGCAACTTCGCCGGTTTCGTCGTGGCGGTGTCGTTCAGCTTCTTCGCTAACGCCAGGTTCACCTTTAAGTCTTCGACAACCACGATGCGCTACATGCTCTACGTTGGATTTATGGGAACACTAAGCGCTGCTGTAGGTTGGTGCGCTGATAGATCTGGCATGGCCCCTATTATCACGTTAATCATCTTCTCCGCCATCAGTCTGGTGTGCGGCTTTATCTATTCAAAGTTCATTGTCTTTAGGGATGCGAAATGAAAATTTCTCTGGTTGTTCCCGTCTTCAACGAAGAAGACGCGATACCGATTTTTTATAAAACGGTGCGGGAATTTGAAGGGCTTCAGCAGTATGAAGTCGAGATAGTCTTCATAAACGACGGCAGCAAAGACGCCACAGAATCAATTATCAGCGCGCTTGCTGTTTCCGATCCGCTTGTGGTACCGCTGTCATTCACAAGAAACTTCGGTAAAGAGCCCGCTCTGTTCGCCGGCCTTGACCATGCGACCGGTGAAGCGATTATCCCGATCGACGTAGACTTGCAGGACCCTATAGAAGTCATTCCTCACCTGATAGAAAAATGGCAGGCTGGGGCTGATATGGTTCTAGCTAAACGCTCTGATCGCTCAACAGATGGAAGATTGAAGCGCAAAACCGCAGAATGGTTTTATAAACTCCACAATAGAATAAGCAATCCGAAGATTGAAGAAAACGTTGGTGACTTCCGCCTCATGTCTCGTGAGGTTGTAGAAAACATTAAACTTTTGCCAGAACGTAACCTCTTCATGAAAGGTGTTCTGAGCTGGGTTGGAGGTCGTACAGATGTGGTCGAATATGCCCGCGCTGAACGCGTTGCTGGTAGCACCAAATTCAACGGATGGAAACTATGGAACCTTGCGCTTGAAGGTATTACCAGTTTTTCCACTTTTCCATTGCGTATGTGGACTTACATCGGGCTTATTGTTGCCGGACTGGCATTCCTTTATGGCGCGTGGATGATTTTGGATACTTTAGTATTTGGTAACCCAGTGCGGGGCTATCCGTCGCTTCTTGTTTCAATATTATTTTTGGGCGGTGTGCAACTAATTGGGATTGGAGTGCTTGGGGAATATATTGGAAGAATATATACTGAATCTAAACAAAGACCAAAATACTTATTAAAAAAGGGTTTGTAATGAAACTAATAATTATTAGATATGCATTACCGTTCATATTGGCATTAATAATATGCTTCACTTCCGTGTCATTGATGATGATGAACACGGGAGACTATTATAGAGCGGTCTTTCCATTCATTGAGAATATACAGCAATTTACAATGAATCTGCCTTTGCACTATGAATTAAAAGGTAACTTCTCTTCATTAACCTCATACGAATACAAAAGCTCATATAGTTATATACTATATTTTTATGCTTATATTGTAAGCGTATTTACCAATATCTTTTATGTGCCGATATATTCTTC